>JANOSN010000116.1:0-5292 GCA_031415895.1 Polaromonas sp.
GAAGGCGAAGGCATCGAAGGCGTGATTTGCGGTCGCGCGATTTACTCGGGTGATTTGGATTTTGCTCTAGCGCAGGTTCGGGCGGATGAACTGGGCGGCTGAGTTAATCGGATAAACCAACATGACTGACTTTCAAGCTGATGATGTGCGCTGGCTGCAACGACTAGACAGCTTTAAGCGCGCCCGTGTGCAGCTGCAATCGGCAGTAGAGCTGGGTGCGCAGCGCAGCCTGACTGAGCTAGAGCAGTAAGGTTTGATTCAAGCCTTTGAGTTTACCCACGAGCTGGCTTGGAATGTGATGAAAGATTATTTGCGTTCATTAGGCAACATCACAGTCATCGCTTCTCGTGATTCCACGCGCGCAGCGTTTGCAGCCGAGCTGATTGCCGATGGAGAAAACTGGATGGACATGATCGTCAGCCGTAATCTGTCCTCCCATACCTATAACCGCGACACCGCAAACGCCTTGGTGCAAAAAATCACCACCTCGTACGCTGCTTTGTTTGCAGTGCTTGAGCAAAAAATGACAGGCATCGCACACGGCCATAAACATGGCAGCAAGCACTGATTTTGGTTTATCGCCGCGCACGCTGGGCATGTTGCGCGGTGTGTTGGCTCAGCATGCTGGCATCGAGCGCGCCATTGTGTACGGCTCGCGCGCCAAAGGCAACTTTCGCCCAGGCTCTGATATTGATTTGACACTAGACGCGCCAGATCTAATGTTCTCTGATCTGTTGCGCATCAACGGTGAGCTTGACGATTTGATGCTGCCCTACACCATCGACTTGTCATTGCTCAAACAGATCGATAACCCGAGCTTGCTCAGCCATATTAAGCGTGTTGGCAAGCTGTTGTGAAAAAATTTATACGAGAAGATATTTTTTAGACTGCGGATTACAGCATCGCCAGCAAGGGCGGTTGAGTTCAGTCACTAGCCATTTAGTTAAACTGCAGATTCAAATTAACCGCTCTTGCATACTGGCGTCCGCTAGAGGCCGCAAGCGAGCAAAGTCCAGCAATTCGGCTAAGCGTGCACCTTTAGCCTGCCATTCCAGCAGCATCGGCTCTGCCAACAAGACGTAATGCCAAGACAGGTTGCAGCGCTGCTCAGGCGGCAAGCCATTGATGCGCCCACACCATGCGGTAGCTGCTCTGAGCTTGCGTTGCACATTGGGATGTATGGTTTGTTGCTGTGCCTTGGTTTCAACCAAATACAAAGCGCTTTCGGTGCGCACCATGAAATCTGGTGAGTAAAAAGCGGGTAACCCGTCGTCTTTGACGTAGCGCAGCCGTGCAAAGGTGTGGCGATTTTCGCTGACCTTGCAAAACGCCAAAATATGCGTATCAGCTTGCGCCCAGTGGATAAAAGCACGCTCCAGTCCCCCGCTATGTGCGGGCCAGGCCAACCGGGTGTAAATGCATTTGGACACCTCAATCGAGTGGCTTTCGCGCATCATGAGTTTAGGCACTTCGGACAGCATCCGTAAATGCACCTCAGTTTTTCCCGTGATATGTTTTTGCTCAGAATCTAAAAGCACGACTGCAAACACCTTGGTAATGTGGTCAACCACGGGTTGCAACAGCAACAAACGCCAGTTTTCGTCATCTTGCGGGTTAAACGCGGCATCAAACAACTGCGTCCAGATATAGTCGTCCAGCCAACCAGTCAGCTCTGCGGTATTGACCTGCAAATAAGGTTTGGCCAAATGCGTCGCTATTTTGTTGCCCTTAGGCAGATCAGAACTCAACGCTTGGCTGATGCGGCGCGTCAAGCGTGTCAAATACTCGTTGTAACCGCCCACGTTCATGACTGCACCGTCTACTCGATAGTCGCCAAACAGCGTTGAGCTTTGCAGGTCTTGGGAAATAAAAGTATCGCCTTTACCCAGCAATCCGCTGAGATCAGCCTGCGTCATTGCGGTGAAGGCAGGCAGAGCTGTCAAGTCGAAAGCATGGTGATCGCGCACCTCGTCCGCTTCTTGCAAAATAAACGGAATGCCAAAGTCAAACGCCTCATAACCTTGCCGCAGCTCTGCGGCTATCACGTCGCCCGTGGCGCTGGTGTCATCCATATCGTCACCCGTCGCGGCAGCCAATCCCTCGTTAATCAAATCGTCATAGAACGACTGAAATGCAGGGTGCTCAACGATAGACAATACATCAATCAAACTGCCAGGTTCCTGCCCTGCATTGATACGTTCGCGGTTTTCACGCTTCAAATCGGTATATTCATCGTCACGCCACATTAGCCGCAAGCCGCGCCCAATGGTTTGCTCTAACAAAATCTGCGCCTTCGACGAGCGCAATGGCACGATAACGCAAATGTTGTTCACGTCAAAGCCCTCCCGCAGCATCAACACGCTGACAATGACTTTAGGGCTAGCGTGATGGTCAACACTAAAAAGGCGTTCACGGACAGGTGCCCAGTCTTTCTCGCCCAGCTCGGCCTTTTTGCCAGAGTCTATGGTCATCACCTCGTCAGCGCTCAAGCCTTCGTCTTGCAGAAAAGCCGCTACCAGTGGCGACACCGTGGTGTCTTCACACACTACCAGCATTTTGGGATAACGCGCAGCATCTAGCTTGGCAAAGTCAGTTTCCAGCTTGCGCAGCTTCTCCAAACCGGCACGCAACATCACACGCTGGCCCTCGCTCAAAATGGGGTTGCCATCACCATCGCGCTCGGCTTTGAATTCTAGTGGCAGCGCACCAATCTCTTTGCGTCGGTCTAACACCAGCGACTTCACCAGCCCCGCCCGCATGGCGTTTTTCAAGTCAAAGTCCGTAATGATGTGGGGAAAGTACAGCTTGCGTTTGTTTTTGCCCGCACCCACATCGTTGTAGGGCGTGGCTGAAAAATCGACCTGCACAAAGCGCCTGCCTTTAGTTGCAGCAATCCGGCTCAGGCTTTTTTGCCACTCCACCTCGGTGGTTTCGCCCTCGCGCTTAAATTCATGAATGTGGTGCGCTTCGTCGTTAAACACCATCAGTTCGGGCAAACCAGCCAAAAACTCCAGTACGTTGCCGCGCGCATAGCGTCTGTCTAATACGTCTAAGCTGTTGCCTGTAGCTCTGCCCGGCATCAGCGGCAGCACCGCAGCAACGACCTGCTGCGGTTCTAGCGGCGCGCCGGGTGTTTCTATCGCGTCCAAGTCTTCAATGTCCTCGGTAACGTCACCTTCTGTCAATAAGTGCCAGTTAGTCACAGCAATCATGCCGTTGCCCGTGGCCTTCAAGCCAATTTCGCTTTTTTGGCACACGTTACCGCGCACAAAGGCAAACACCACCTCGCGGTATGCCTCGGGTATGAAAAGGTCGGCAAACCGGGCTATGTCGGACGTATTGAAGTCTCTTGCGCTATTGCCATGCGCATGACTACCTTCAACTAGCTTGCCGCAAAACGCATCTAATAGCCGCTCATACACAATCAGCCCCGGTGCCACCACCATAAACTGCCGGGTAAACCGCGCATCGTCAACGCCCTCAGCCAGCGCAGCAGTTTTATTCAACAGTTGCCAAATCATCAGCGCCTGCAGCACCCAGGTTTTGCCCGTACCGGTGGCCATCTTGAAGCAATACTTAGGGTGCATGTGTTTGGCCTGCGCCACTTCACCCATACGCGTGCCAGCCAGCAGCGCATCAGGGGCAGCAGCCTTATACAGGTCTAGCAGCGACCATTGCGCATGGTCTTTGCCTAATACTTCATGCGCCACTATGGCGTTCAAAATGGCTTGCTTTTGCCCTGCGTGAAAGTTCAATCCTCCACGGGACAGCACTATATCTTCGCCAAACCACCAAGTTAGCAGCTCTGCGGTAGTAGGTGTCACCAGTTCCAGTATGTCTGCCGCGCCTGATTCAAGGCCCAAGCAAAGCTGGTTGGTTTTAAGGGTCAGCCCCGCTGACAGTGCGAGTTGATTGTCTGACTTGTCGCTCATGCCACACCCACCGTGCTAACCACTTCAGCCTCAAAGCCGAACACATCTACCACCCGCACACACACCTTGCGGGGTCCTGCTTTAAGCGGCACCGTGACTACCGCCTGAGTCACCACCCGCAGCGCGTCTTCGTCGTTGGCCGTGTTGCCCCTATAGTCTTGCCAGACTGATCTAAACACCTTGCCGTCGTAGTCTGGGTCAACTGCCCAGTATTCAATCAAAGCCAGCGGCTCTTTGTTAATTACGGCTTGCAGCTTGATGCGGTTTGCATCGTCAAGGTTAATAGCCTCGGGCGACAGCAGCACGTAGTTTTTAAGTTTTACAGTGAGGTTTTCTTGCTCGCCCTCAGCTTTGCGCTCCAGAGGGTGTATGGTCAAATATTGCAATGACGAGAAACGCACCTGCCCACGCAATTTGTCCAGCCCACCCTTTTTCTTAAGTCTGTCCATTAAGTCGGGCGGTATGACCAGCACTTCTAGTCGCGAATCGTTCAGCGCGGTGATGGTTTCGCCAATGGAAGGCTCAAAGTTCCAGCCAAGCACTACAACCCTGTCCCAGCCACCCATCAGGTTATCGCGTTGTGCAATCGCTTTTTTAAGCGTAGCAGCGCCGGTCAGCTTGTTGGGTGAGTCAGCCAGTACCAATGTTTTGCTACTTCGTTTGGCTCCAAGTGCGATGCCTGCAATCTGCCCTAAGTTGCGCTGTGGGTTTACGTCATACGGCAAAGGTAGCGCACCGAACAGCGAGAGTACGATTTGCGACAGATCACCAATACGAAAGTCGCGTCCAAGGGTGGCCTTAGCGGCCTCTACTTGATAGTCGCCGATGGCCTGATATAGGAAGGGCTTGGCGTTTTGGTCGATCAAACGTTTGCGCATGATCATGCAGGCAGGTTTGCCCAAGTCTGTTGTGATCCAGCGGCGACCCAATTTTTCTGCTACGGCGGCTGTGGTGCCGGAGCCGCCGAATACATCGACAATAAGGTCAGTGTCCTTTGATGAAAGTTGCAAAATTCGCTCGAGTAGTTGCTCTGGTTTTTGCGTGCCGTAATCCAGTGCCTCAGTAGCTTGTGAGTTAATTACAAAAACGTCTTGCCACAAGCTATTGATTGGCTGCCCGTCATACTCATCTAAATATTTTTTTTCCTGTAACCGCTGACTTTTTTCTGCTGGAAAGTACAGACGATCGTCGTTATCTAGAGCTTCCAATTTGCTTTGCACCATGCGCCACCCCTTAGCAGGTGGTGAGTAGCCCTTGTAGTTGTAAACAAGATTGGGGCTCGGACTTCCCGGGTTGGCCAGTGGATATGGCATCCATTTTTTACCCGCATGCTTACCAGAGGCATCAATTCGCGTGAATC
>JANOSN010000117.1:0-5935 GCA_031415895.1 Polaromonas sp.
AGCGCGGGGTGAGGCGCGCGCCGCCGATGTAGCCGAATGCGCCTGTGGTCATGGCGATGATCAGGTAGATATTGGCCGCACCCAAATAGAAACCGCCCGTGGCTTGCCACTGACGCCACACCATGAAGGCCAGCACCAAGCCACTGCCCAGCACCGCGCATGCCCAAAACCCTTTGGAGGGCCGCTGTTTAAACCACAGCGCGCCCAGCAGCGCGGTGGACAGCGGCAGCAGCGCCGTAACGACTGCGCCATGCGTGCTGGGCACATAGCGCAGCGCCAGCGCTAAAAACAGCGGAAAGCCCACGATCACGCCCAAAGCGGTGAGCGCCACCAGCGGCCATTCGGCGCGGGTGGGTACCTTCAAAGTGCCGCGTGATTTTTGCCAGAGCAAATACAAAACAGACAACACCCCCGCCACTGCTGCTCGCCCGAATGTGACAAACCAAGGTGACAGCTGCGGCGCGTCCACACTGCCCACGGCCAAGCGTGTGAACGGCAAGGTGGCGGCAAACAGCGTGACGCCGATCACGCCCCACAGCAAAGCTTCTTTTTCTTGTGAGCTATTCATAAAAGCGCATTCATACCGTGGCCATCCAAGCAGCCGTAATGACCAGCACTAAAGCCATGCAGCGGTTAAACCACAGCAACCGCGCACCGCGTGCCAGCCAGTCGCGCAGCATGGCCCCTGCGGCGGCGTAGGCAAGGTTGCTGGTAAAGGCAAAAAACATCATCGTGGGCAGCACTACGGCAAAACGCGCTAACTCATCGCTGCGCCCGGCCACCCAGCCTGCCACCACGGCCAACGCAAACATCCACGCCTTGATATTGACAAACTGCAGTGCCACCCCTTGCCAAAACGTCACTTGCAAGCGCGCACTGTCTGCCTGGGCCAGGCTGCCTGAGCGCGACAGCTTGAACGCCAGCCATATCAAATACCCTACACCTACTACTTTGACAGCCACGCGCAGTGCGGGCACTGCCACAATCAAGCCGCCCACCCCGGCTGCGCAGATGCTGAGCAGCGCGCCCCAGCCCACAGGTACAGAGCACACAAAGCGCAGGGCGCGGCGCAACCCATAGTTGGCTGCCAGCGCGGTGGACAGCGTGGTGTTAGGGCCCGGAGAAAAACTCATGGCGGTGCCCAAGATCAATAGTGCGGTGAATTCTTGCCAACTCATAGACTTCAATGTACAGTATTCATCCGTACAGTACCAGTACAGATGAGCGAGTCAGTTCAGCATCTGTACTGGTAGATTTTCAGATACAGATTGCCTTTGAAGGAAGCCTGCCATGTTGATGCGCACCTCCACCTCTAGCCTTACCGAGCAGTTGGTAGCCCGTTTTACCGAGCGGATTCGCAACCGCTTGCTGGCAGCTGGCACGCGCCTGCCCAGTGTGCGCCAGTGCGCGGTGCAGCATGGCGTGAGCCCGCACACCGTGGTAGCAGCCTATGACCAGCTGGTGGCAGCGGGTTTGGTAGAGGCACGTAAGCAGCGCGGGTTTTATGTACGTGATTTGCATATTTCACATGCAAATACCGCTGTAGTCCAAGTATCTACTACTCAAGCAGCTATTAAAAATATAGCAATTGAAAATCTACCCGGCGGTATCTCGCTGCGTGCCAGCACGGGCCTGGCAGCGCGTATGCAGGCGCGCATTGACGCCACCGCACTGATACGCGGCATGTTTCACCACAACCGTGGCGGCCTGGGCACGCACTGGCCACAACCTGGCATGGGCGTATTTCCGCCTGAGTGGCTAGAGTCTGACTTTATGAGCGCGGCGGTGCGCAAGGTCACCCACACCAAGGCGCTGCTAGAGCTGAGCTTGAAATACGGTGAACCCAAGGGCGATACACTCTTGCGCACCGCCCTGTCTACCAAGCTGCGTGACTTGAGCATTGACGTGCCCGCAGAGCACATCATCACCACCGTGGGTGCAACGCATGGGCTGGATATTGTCAGCCGCACGCTGCTCAAAGCGGGCGACTGCGTGATGGTGGAAGAGCCCGGCTGGGCAGTAGAGTTTGCACGGCTAGATGCGTTGGGCATGCGCATATTGCCCGTGCCGCGCCGCGCTGATGGCCCGGATGTAGAAGTGATGGCGCGCTATTGCCAAGAGCATGCGCCCAAGCTGTTTGTTAGCGTCAGCGTGTTCCACAATCCTACGGGCTACTGCATCACACCGGGCAGCGCACACCGCGTGCTGCAACTGGCCAATCAACACAATTTTCATATTGTTGAAGACGACACCTACAGCCACCTAGCCCCTGCACACGCTACGCGCATGTGCGCATTAGACGGTTTGCAGCGCACGATTTATGTCAGTGGGTTTGCCAAAATTTTGGCCCCTAACTGGCGCGTGGGCTATATTGCCGCGCCCGCCGATATGGTGGAGCGCCTGCTGGACACCAAGCTGTTGTCCACCCTGACCACGCCTTGCCTGCTAGAAAAAGCCATGGCCATTTGTATTGAGCAAGGCCATTTGCGCCGCCATGCAGAGCGCATTCGCGCGCGGCTAGACGCGGCACGTACCCGCAGCACGCGCCTGGCACTACAAGCGGGCTGCACCTTTGCCGCCGAGCCTGCGGGCTTGTTTGGCTGGGTAGACACCGGGGTGGACACCGACATCTTGGCGCAGCACATGTTAGACGACGGTTACCTGCTGGCACCCGGCGCGCTGTTTCACGCAGTGCGTAACCAACCAAGCACTTTGATGCGCATTAACTTTGCCTCTACCCAAGAGGCCGCGTTTTGGAAGACGTTTACCAAACAGCGCGATGCCATGTTGCGCTAGCCAGATTAATCTAACGACCCTGTCTCCACATCACTGTCAGGCATCTCGCCAATGGCTGCGCGGGTCAACGCTGCCTGCGCTTTGAGCCAGTTGCAAAATGCAGTCACTTCATTGCGCGCTTGGCTGCTCGACCGCGCACGCGGGCTCAAAATTAACCAAAACGCCATCGGCGAGTCGATGCGTAGCTTAGGCAGAGGTTCTACCAAATCACCACTTTGCAAATGCTCTGCCACCAGCGGTGTACGCGCTAACACTACGCCTTGGCCTGTGAGGGCCGCTTGGGTCATGTGGTTAGCGTAGCCAAAATACAGCCAACGCTTTGGCACCAGTTTAGGCAAGCCTTGTGTGTCTAGCCAGCGCCGCCACGACAACCACTCAAGGTGCGAGGTATGCGCGTCGCCCGCCTCGATCATCGTGAAGTTGGCAAAGTCTGCAGCACTTTTGATTTTGGGTTGCGACTTAAGTAGCCACGGGCTGAGCAGCGGCGTTAATTGCTCGCCAAATAATCTAACAGCGTGCGCTGGCATTTTGTTGGCAGGGCCATAGCGCATCGCAATATCAGCGTCTGAATTTTCCATATCCACCGATACATCTGAGGCATCAATGCGGATATCAATATCAGCGTTCTCGCGCTGAAAAGCCTCAAGCCGTGGGATAAGCCACATGGACGCAAACGACGCAAAGGTGGTGAGCGTGACTTGCTTGCGGCCCGTGCTGGTGCGTATTTGGCGCACCGCGTTGTCAATGCGCTCAAGCGACGGCGCGGTAGCGCCCAGCAGCGCCATGCCTGCGCCCGTTAGCTCCACGGAGCGGGTGTGACGGTTAAACAAGCTGGTGCCTACTTCGTCTTCTAGCGCTTGGATTTGGCGCGACACGGCGGACTGCGTTAAGGCCAGCTCTTCGGCAGCCATGCGAAAGTTCAAATGTCGTGACACCGACTCGAAAGCACGCAGGTTGCCAGCGCCAATCGGGCGGGTGCGCAGGTGGGTTTGTGAATGCAGCATGACAATGCGACTTTATATTAATGTGATTTAGGCATGAATAGTGTAGCTCGAATTCATTGGACTGGCAACCTATGACGGCGCAAAATTCATTCCTAGATCACATGGATCTGGACAACACCAGGAGGTCACCATGCAGCACATTCACTACAGTGGTTCTTTTGCATTGCACGCAGGCAGAGCGCTCAGCTTAAAGCCTTCAGCGCCATCGCAGCTGCGCATTACCCAGGGCAGCGCGTGGGTAACTTTGCCCAGCTTGCCCGGTGACCATTTTTTGCGTGCTGGCGACACGCTGCAGGTGCGCGCACGCGACGCGCTGGTGATGGAGGCGTGGCACATGCCGCAGGGCCAGACCTTGTACTTTGACTGGGACCCTGTGCCTATGCATGTGCCTGCTGGCGCTAGTGCACCAGCAGCTGCACCCAAGCTTGGGAGCTGGCTTCGCACGGCTGCGCCTAGCCGGCCTCGCCCTAGCTACTGCGCTGCGGTACTGGCACCGTTAGCTGACTTGCGCTTAGCTGCGGTTTTAGGTGCAGGCGCGGCAGCACGCTTAACGGCAGGCTTGCTGGGCTTAGCGATAGGCAAACTGGTAGACGCATCCGTTTTTTTGGTGGCTGCTTTTAGGGCGGCTTCGCGGGCGCGCTCGAGCACCGCTTGAGACAGTCCAGATGGTGCAGCTTGGGTTTTGCCTATGGGTTGGCTGACAGTCTGCATCGCAGCCTTAGCCTCTACTTTACCTGCAGCTTTAGCAGCAGGCTTGCGCTTAGCCGCCTGTGCCCGCACCGCGCACTGCAGCGCCAACGCAGCCCAAGGGCGCATGGCATCGGCAGAGTCCATCGCGTCCTCGGGCGCGCTAAAGTAATTCATCGACCGGGGAACGCCCTTCGCGTCGTAGGTAAATATGGCGCAGCCAGCAGCCTCATATTGGCTGCGCGTTGCCTCATCACCTTTGAGCCACAGCTTTTCGCCGTCGCCCAAGTCAGCCAATATCGCCAGCGTCAGGCCATCGGTGCTGATACCAAAACCGCCAAACATACGCTTAGCCACGCACTGCCCCGCGCTGGACAGCAGGTCGCAGCAATAGCTAGCAAAATCCTTGGAGATACTCATAGCTAAATTATGCTCTGCATAGATCCGTTAAGTAAACGCGATAATTAGCTATGCAAGACACTCCCAGCGCTGCCGCACAAAGCCCCATTCACACCCGCGCATTGGTGCTGTTCTCTGGCGGTCAAGACTCTACCGCCTGCCTAGCCTACGCGCTGCAAAAGTTTAATCGGGTCGAGACGATTGGCTTTGATTACGGGCAGCGCCACCACATTGAACTAGTGCAGCGCATTACCGTGCTGGCCGAGCTGCGCCGCACCTTCCCAGCATGGGCCGCTAAGTTGGGTGAAGACCATATGTTGGACTTGGCGGTACTGGGCAAAGTGAGTGACACCTCGCTCACGCGTGACGTGGCTTTTAAGATGGAGCAGTCGGGTTTGCCCAACACGTTTGTACCGGGGCGCAATTTGCTGTTCCTGACATTGGCTGCGGCGTTGGCATATCGGCGTGATTTACAAGTACTGGTTACAGGCGTGTGCGAGACAGATTTTTCAGGTTACCCCGATTGCCGCGATGACACGATGAAGGCGATGCAGCTTGCCTTGTCATTGGGCATGGACAAACGATTTTTGATTGACACTCCACTGATGTGGATAGACAAAGCTGCCACTTGGCAGATGACGCACAGCCTAGGCGCTGCATCGGGTGCGCGCGATGGTGGGCAATTGTTGATCGATTTGGTAGTGGAGCACACGCACACGTGCTACTTGGGTGAACGTACACAGCGCCATGCGTGGGGCTATGGTTGCGGCACATGCCCGGCCTGCGAGCTGCGTGCGCGAGGATGGCACGGGTATCTTGCTAATCGTTTGTCTTGAGTTTAATTGCTATTAATTTTGTAGCTGGTTGAGTAATGAATACTTGGACTATCGGCATTTTTCATTAGTAAACGTGCTGTTTTTTGTGTTCTGTTCTTGGTTTAGTTCGTTGTTCTGAGACGCGCGCCGCTGTGGCGTAGCACTATCGCCACCCGAACCACGGGCCCTGCGGGCAAGCGTCTGCAGTACTCACCATTTGGGTCAATGTGCGAA
>JANOSN010000118.1:0-1118 GCA_031415895.1 Polaromonas sp.
ACATGCAAAGCGACATAGTGCAACAATTGTCGCGGCGCTTAGCTGCAGTACGCGCGCTGTAGTTTTACCAATAAAAAGTCACTACTGTCCGGTAGATTTATCGGCGAGCGGTTTACGATGAAAAAACACGAATCGTAGCTATAGAGTTTTTGCAAAGTAACGATCAAAAAGAAAATGCAATTCTGAGTCGCCCGACTTTAAAAAATCACACAACCTATTGTTTTTGTTGAACAATTTAGACTTTCAACAAAAATCTACCGGACAGTAGTGCAAAAAGGTACTAAATAGGCCAGTAGTCCAAGTATCTGCTGCTCAAGCAGCTATTAAAAATATAGCATGGTGCACCGGCGGCGCGCAGGGCTATTTTGAGGCCGCCATCGCCGCCGGGGCCGATGTGTACATCACCGGTGAAATATCAGAACCCCAGGCCCACTACGCCCGCGAGATGGGCGTGGCTTTCATCGCCTGCGGCCACCACGCTAGCGAACGCTACGGCGCGCCTGCGGTGGCAGCGCATGTGGCCCAGCAACTGGGTTTGGAGCACATGTTTATTGATATTGACAACCCAGCCTAGACCCGCGCGTGGGCTTAAAACTTTAAGCCCTCGCTGCGTACTGCACGCCAGCAAGACCTTGGTAGTCGGCGTCTTGCGTCCAGAAAGTAGCCTCGTATTCGCGTGCAATGCTGTACATCACCGCGTCTGCCATGGTCAGTTTGTGCTGCTGTGCCACTGCTGATGCGGCAATGGCTCTCGCATCAGTCATCGGCACCACGGTGCCCCGGCGCATGATGTCCAAACAAGCATCACGTTGCGCAGCTTCGGCGCTGCGGCTGAGAAATTTATGCACTTCAAATAGCGACAATGCAGGCACGATCAATTGACCAGTCTGCTCGATAACAGGTTGGTAAATTTGGCCTGCATACGTGCCAAGGAAAAACTCAATCCAGCCCGACGAATCAATAACATTCATTTAGAAGCGATCTTTTTCTTTAGGGATCGTCGTGTCAATAGGCCCTAGATGCTTTAAAAATCCAAAATACGCACTCACAGGCAGCTGGGGCGTAAGCGTAGTTTTCTTGCCGTCGTAGGTAAACTTTACCTTGCTGCCCTCAGTCAG
>JANOSN010000119.1:0-4427 GCA_031415895.1 Polaromonas sp.
GCAACGTGGCAGTGCCCACCGTGCAGTACACCCACGGCATGATCAGCTGCAGTGAATTTACTGGCGTGCCGCTAAAAACATTGCTAGACATGTGCGGCGCAGACTATAAACGCGGCAAGTTTGTTTTGGCCGAAGGGGCCGACGGCTCCAGCATGACGCGCACCATCCCTATGAGCCTGATCGACAATGGCGAAGTGCTGGTAGCCTACGGTCAAAACGGCGAAATGCTGCGGCCTGAGAACGGCTACCCACTGCGCTTAGTAGTACCCGGCGTGCAAGGCGTGAGCTGGGTGAAGTATCTGCGCCGCATCGAGCTGGGCGATATGCCCTACGCCACCAAAGACGAGACGATTCACTACGTTGATTTGTTGCCCGACGGGCAACACCGCCAGTACAGCAGCATTCAAGAAATCAAAAGCGTGATTACTTCGCCTAGTGGTGGCCAGGTGCTGCTAGACAAAGGTTTTCACAACGTCACGGGCTTAGCCTGGAGCGGACGCGGCAAGGTGCGCAAGGTAGACGTGTCAGTAGACGGTGGGCGCAACTGGCGGCCTGCCCGCATCGACGGCGCAGTGCTCAGCAAATGCCTCACCCGCTTTAACTTTGACTGGAACTGGGACGGCAAACCGGCATTGCTACTGTCGCGCGCAGCCGACGAGACAGGGCAAGTTCAGCCCACCTATGCCGAGCTGCGCAAGGTGCGTGGTACGCGGTCTATTTATCACAACAATGCGATACAAACCTGGCTGGTAAGCGAGAACGGCGAGGTGAAAAATGTTCAACTTTCTTAAGCTGAATACCGGGGATTTTGGACGCGAAGTGCGCGAAGATTGCGCGAAGGACGCGAAAGAATACAGGGAGAAAATGAAGACAAAATTTTTAGAATTAAAAAATCAAAATATGAGTCTTATCCATAAAAAAATTCAATCATTTAATTGTTTATTTTTTAAATCTTTTTTGTCTTACTTTTGTATTTTCTTTTTCGCGTCTTTCGCGAAACCTTCGCGCCCTTCGCGTCCGGTAGTCCGATTTTTAGCATTAGCCGCGCTACTAACCCTGCCAACGCTAACCCCAGCGCAAACTAAATTCGATGGCGTTGGCAGATCAGCCACACCAAATGAAGTGAAAGCCTGGGACATTGACGTGCGCCCTGACTTTAAGGGCTTGCCCAAGGGCCAAGGCAGTGTCACCCAAGGTGAGAAAATTTGGGAGGCGCAGTGTGCCAGTTGCCACGGTAGCTTTGGCGAGAGCAATGAGGTGTTTACCCCGCTGGCAGGCTACACCACCGCCAAAGATGCCGAAAAGGGCAAAGTAGCCAGCCTGCAATTAGACGGAGCCGCGCCCACGCGCACCACCATGATGAAGGTGTCGCAGCTGTCCACGCTGTGGGACTACATTAACCGCGCCATGCCGTGGACAGCGCCCAAGTCGCTCAAACCTGACGAGGTGTATGCCGTGACCGCCTACATGTTGAATTTAGGCAACGTGGTGCCCGCAGACTTTGCGCTGTCTGACAAAAACATGGTCGATACGCAAAAGAAGCTGCCTAACCGTTTAGGCAAAACCACAGCGCATGCCATGTGGCCCAGCGCCGAACTGGGCGGCAGTGCCAAACCCGATGTGCAGGGCAGCACCTGCCTAGTTAACTGCGCCACATCGCCTGCTGTGGCCAGCCTGATACCCGACTACGCACGCGATGCGCACGGCAACTTGGCCGACCAATCGCGCAAGCTAGGCGGCTCACGCGGGGCCAGCACGGTAAAGACCTCTGCAGCCACCAATAATGCACAAAATAGTGCTGTAGTCCAAGCATCTACTGCTCAAGCAGCTACAAATAATGTAGCGCCTGCAGGCAGCGCTAGCGCTGCAGTTAGCACAGCTGATGTGATGCCCACGCTGCAAAAATACGCTTGCGTAGCTTGCCACGGCATGGACACCAAGCTGGTAGGCCCTAGTTTTAAAGACATTGTGGCCAAGCAGGGCGCACGTGCCGACGCGCAGGCCTACCTAGCAGGCAAGATCAAGGCGGGCGGCTCGGGTGTGTATGGCGCTATCCCCATGCCTGCGCAAAGCTTGGGCGACGCAGAGGCGCAGCTATTGGCGCGCTGGCTAGTGCAGGGAGCAGCTAAATGACGACGACAAAACCACTGCGTTATATCGTCATAGCCAAAAGTTCTAGCCGTGCAGGGTAAGAACGTAGACCCTATGCGCGACTCAAACGTTAGGGAATCATCCAATTCATCTATCCATTTAATTTTCTAAAATAGCTTTATCAGTAACCGGAGTATTCCACTATGCAACGTCGTCAATTTGTACAAAAAAGTTCTGGCACCACCGCAGTAGCCTTAGCCGCAGCTTCTGGCTGGCTACCTGCACAAAACGCCATGGCCCAAGCACAGGCTTGGAACAAAGGCGCTTTTGAAACCAAAACCTTGGCTGAGGTAGCCAAAGCCCTAGGCGGCACAGCGGTAGAGAGCAAAGAAATCTCGCTCAAAGCCCCCGAAATCGCCGAGAACGGCAACGTGGTGCGCATTGGCGCGTCCACCACCAACCCCGCTATCACCCAGTTGGCCTTGGTGATTGAGAAAAACCCCAACGCGCTGACCGCCGTGTTTGATGTCATCCCCGGCACCGCAGCGGACTTTGAAACTAACGTCAAGATGGGCCAGTCGTCCAACGTGTATGCGCTGGGCAAGATGGGCGACAAAATCGTCTATGCGGTCAAAGAAGTCAAGGTCACGCTCGGTGGTTGCGGCGGCTAAGCCCTGCACCGGTAGTTATCCAAGTTTTTATAGTTTTGTAGGAGTCTAAAAATGTCAGATCCGATGAGAATTCGCGCCCAAGCAACTGGCGACAAAGTGACCGTTCGCGTGCTGGTAAGCCACGACATGGAAAGCGGCCAACGCCGCGGTGCCGACGGTAAAGTAGTGCCCGCGCACTTCATCCAAACCATCAACGCCACCCACAACGGCAAAACCGTCATGAGCGCCCAATGGGGCCCAGCCGTGTCTAAAAACCCATTCGTACAGTTCAGCTTTACCGGCGGCAAAACGGGTGACAAAGTTATTGTGAACTGGGTCGATAACAAAGGTGATAAGCGTACTGACGAAGCGGCTATTGCTTAAAGTTTCAATACCGAACTTCTGAATACCGGATGCAGGATACCGGACGCTAAGGGCGCTAAGGGCGCTAAGGGCGCTAAGGGCGCTAAGGGCGCTAAGGTTACGCGAAGGACGCGAAAAAGAAAATACCAAAAAAATTCAAAATTTAAAAAATTAGACCACTAAGTTGATTCATATTAAAAAAGTTTTTCATATATTTGGTTTTATTTTTTATCTTCTTTCGCGTCCTTCGCGCAAATTTAGCGCCTTTCGCGTCCGGTACTAAAAATCTTCGCCCTTAGCTTCATAATAATCACAGTAGCAGAGACAACTCACATGCCAAATAAGCCCATAGTCCAAGTATTTACTGCTCAAGCAGCTACGCTTTTTATAGCAATTGCCTACCTGCACACCCCCGCATACGCGCAACAAAAGTCAGCGCAAGACGCGATCAACGAGTACCGCCAAAGCTTGCAAGATGGCAACCCCGCAGACCTGAACGCTGCGCGCGGCGAGGCGCTGTGGAAAACCAAGCGTGGCCCCAATAACCAAACCCTAGAAGCTTGCGACCTAGGCTTGGGCGCGGGCAAAGTTAAAGGCGCTGTGGCTGTGCTGCCCAAGTACTTTTCCGACGCAGGCAAGGTGATGGACGTTGAATCGCGCTTGGTGCATTGCCTAGTCACTTTGCAAGGTGCTAAACGCGAAGACTTTAGCGCACGCACGGCATTCAGCGGCGAGGGCGCGCGCGCCACCGTGATAGAAGACCTGGTCGCCTACGTGTACGACGAGTCGCGCGACATCGCTATCAACGTGCCGCAAGGCCACACAGAAGAAAAATCTTCTTATGCACGCGGCAAGCAAGCGTTTTACTTCAAAGGCGGGCCGTACGACTTTAGCTGCGCCAGCTGCCACAGCGAAGACAGCAAACGCATTCGTCTGCAAGACCTGCCCAACCTCACCAAGCCCGGCCCCGCGCAGGCAGCGTTCAGCCAATGGCCCGCCTACCGCGTAAGCCAGGGGGCGGTGCGCACCATGCAGTGGCGCATGTATGACTGTTTCAGGCAGCAACGCTTTCCAGAGCTGCAGTACTTGTCTCAAACCTCGGTAGATTTGATCACCTTCATGGGTGTCAACGCCAACGGCGGCAAGATGGCCGCGCCTGCCATTAAACGTTGATCAGAGGACAAAAATAATGACAAATCACCCTGTAGTCCAAGTATTTACTGCTAATACAGCTATTAAATTAGTAGTAAAGGCCTCTGCTGTGGCTGCTACTGTTGCACTGCTTACCAGCTGCAGCAGCGTGCCCAGCGCAGCCGACGCACT
>JANOSN010000120.1:0-3147 GCA_031415895.1 Polaromonas sp.
CGGTTTGCCAGGCACAGCAGGTTTTGTGGGCGAGTGGATGGTGATTTTGGGCAGCGTTAAGTACAACTTTTGGATTGGCTTTGCAGCTGCATCGGCTTTAATTTTTGGTGCAGCTTACACCCTGTGGATGTTCAAGCGTGTCTACTTAGGCCCTGTCACCAATCAAGATGTTAAAGACTTGACTGACATCAACGGTCGTGAGATTTTGATGTTGGGTCTACTGGCTGCTGCAACGCTGTGGATGGGCGTGTACCCCAAGCCGTTTACCGACGTAATGAATTCCTCAGTGGCCGACTTGCTCAGGCATGTAGCCCTGACCAAATTGAACTGATACCAGCCCAACGAACGAGAACCCCATGATTGAAAAAGCCAGTTGGATTGCTGTATACCCCGAGATAGTGCTGTTAGTGATGGCCTGTGCCATCTTGCTGATAGACCTGTTTGTAAAAAGCCCACGTCGCACGCCTACTTATGTTCTGACCTTGCTCACCTTGGTAGTGGTTGCGGTGTTGCATGGTTTGTACGCCACTGGCGAGCAGACGGTGTACGGCTTTGGCAATATGGTGGTTAGCGACCCGATGGGGCATTGGCTTAAATGCTTTAGCTGTATTGCAATGGCGGTCACTTTGGTGTACGGCCGTCCTTACGCTTTTGATCGCGGCATGTTGCGCGGTGGCGAGATGTTTACCTTATCCATGTTTGCGTTGCTGGGCATGTGTGTGATGATTTCGGGCAATAACTTTTTGGTCATTTATATGGGCCTTGAGTTGTTAACGTTGTCCAGCTACGCGCTGGTGGCGTTGCGCCGCGACCATGCACAGGCTACCGAAGCTGCCATGAAGTATTTTGTACTCGGTGCTTTAGCCAGCGGCTTCTTGTTGTATGGTCTGTCGATGATGTACGGTGCTACCGGCTCGTTAGATATTCCCACTGTTTTCAAAGCTATTGCGACAGGGCAAATCAAGCAACAAGTGCTGGTGTTTGGCCTAGTGTTTGTGGTCTCGGGCTTGGCATTCAAACTCGGCGCTGTGCCTTTTCATATGTGGGTGCCTGACGTATACCAAGGCGCGCCTACCTCGGTTACCTTGATGATCGGCTCGGCCCCTAAGTTGGCAGCTTTTGCCATCTGCATTCGTTTGTTGGTTGAAGGTATGCTCCCCTTAGCATTTGATTGGCAGCAAATGCTGATCATGCTGTCGGTAGCCTCACTGCTGGTAGGCAACTTGGCAGCTATTGCGCAAACCAACCTTAAAAGGATGTTGGCTTTTTCTACGATCGCACAAATGGGCTTTTTGCTATTGGGTTTATTAGCTGGTGTGGTCAATGGCAACACCAACGGCGCGGCTGCCGCCTACAGCGCTGCCATGTTTTATGCCATTACCTATGTGCTGACTACGCTAGCCACCTTCGGCATCATCATGCTGCTGTCGCGCGAAGGTTTTGAAAGCGAAGAAATCTCTGACCTAGCTGGTCTTAATCAGCGCAGCCCTCTGTACGCTGCCATCATGGCGATTTGTTTATTCTCACTCGCTGGCATACCGCCAATGGTGGGCTTTTTTGCAAAACTGAGCGTGTTACAGCCTTTGATTGATTCACGCCTGCCTTGGTTGATTGCGTTGGCAGTGTTTGCAGTCATCATGTCCTTGATTGGCGCGTTTTACTATTTGCGCGTGGTTAAAGTGATGTACTTTGATGCAGCCACCTCACAAGAGCCTCTGTTGGCCAGCACCGATGTGCGCGTTGTGCTCACCATCAACGGCGCTCTGGTGTTGTTGCTAGGCTTGTTTCCTAGCGGTTTAATGACACTGTGCCTGCAGGCCATTGTCAAAACCCTCGGCAGCTAAGCACGCAATAACAGAGCGAACATTTCTTCACCCATGGGCCAAACTACTGCCGTCTGGCTGGTTATTGCACTAGCTTTTATCGCTGCTAATCTGCCTTTTATATCGCAGCGTTTATTGCTCGTCATACCCAGAGCGCATAACAAAAGTTTAGCCTTGCGCCTAGCCGAGCTTGTAGCTTGGTACTTTATTGTCGGGGCTGTGGGGTTCATGCTAGAAAAGTATTTAGGCCAGATTGCGCCCCAAAGCTGGGAGTTTTATGCCATCACCGCTACGTTGTTCATAACATTGGCGTTTCCAGGCTTTGTGTGGCGCTATTTACTTAAGCACCGCGATTAAACGCCGCTGCAGCCCATGTCACTAAAACTCAAAGAAACACTGCTGACTAGCCAAACCCTGCTAAAAGGTGGCTTCTTGCATGTCAAGCGTGACACCGTGCAACTGCCCGACGGCACGCAAGCCACGCGTGAGTATGTAGTGCACCCTGGCGCAGTGGTGGTGGTGCCCCTGCTAGACAACGGCCATGTCGTGCTAGAGCGTCAGTTTCGCTATCCCGTAGGTCAGGTGATGATTGAGCTGCCCGCAGGTAAGCTAGACGCTGGTGAAGACCCCTTGCTGTGCGGCCTGCGCGAGCTGCAAGAAGAAACCGGCTACACCGCCAGCGAGTGGGCCTATGCAGGGCAAATGCACTTGGCTATTGCTTACTCCACAGAGATCATTCATATTTACTTTGCACGCGGTTTAACTGCAGGCCATCGTCAGTTAGATGCGGGTGAGTTTTTAGATGTGTTCACAGTGCCTGCTCAGCAGCTTTTAGACTGGTGCGCTGATGGTACGGTCACTGATGCCAAAACCATGACTTGCGCTGTACACCTAGCCAACCATGTAAGTGGTAAGCGCCCCATGGCCTGGCAGGCGACGCCGCGCACAATAGCGCCTGCTGGCCGCGTTGATAGCACCGGCTAGAGCAGGGCGCTCAGTATGAAAGTTTTAGACCTGCATTGCCAGCAAGCGCACAGTTTTGAAGGTTGGTTTGGTTCTGAAGACGATTTTCAGAGCCAGTTGGGGCGCGGCTTGGTTCAGTGCCCTATGTGTGGCGATGCAGTAATTACGAAAAAGCTATCTGCGCCGCGCTTAAATCTTTTGGGCTCACGCGCCAATGCCCACACGCAAGCTACCACTGGGCAAGCTGGCCAAGCCGCAGAGGATGCTACAGAAACGACTGCGGATAATGATGCTATTAAGCTGAATTCGGTATCAACACCAGCCACCCCACCCAGCGGCAATCGCACACTAAGCCCAGCTT
>JANOSN010000121.1:0-4276 GCA_031415895.1 Polaromonas sp.
AAGGGGTTTTAGGGCAACTTAAAACTTCTCGGCTGCAAGCTTATTTACATCGGATGGTCTGGCGCTGGGTGGCTTAGCGTTGGACGAGACAATAGGCTACTGGTCTGGTGTGTAGCGTGCCGTTGCGCGACACATTGGGCGAGACAAAAATTAACGGCTACACATGTAGAACTATAAGGAAAAATGTTTTCGGACGCGGGTTCAATTCCCGCCAGCTCCACCATTTAAGGTAACGCCAAACTGCGCATTGCAGTTTGGCGTTTTATATTGTTTTGAGGAATAGCCGTGGATTTAAAAGTACCTGTCACCATTTCCGACGAATTATTCGACGAGGTCATCACCTCTAAAGCTATGCTAAATCTTGCCAGTGGCGAGATCAGCGGCGTGCAATACCAAGATTACGATTTAGACGCCAAAGGCCTGCCCTGGGAGCACGAAGACTATGACTTTAGCTGCGGCATGTTGTCTAATAACGGCAAAGACGTAGAGTTCACTGTGCAAGTGAACCAAACCACTGGGCAATACACCGTTAGCGCCACTGAGCTGCAAGAAATCAAAATGCGCGCTGCAGCGCTGTTCTCGGGTATACCTAGTGCGGACTTGATTGATGAGTTGGTGCCTAAATCAAAGCGCCAAAGCGCTGCGAAGCCAAAGCCCTGAGCCTATAAAAAAATAGCGCAGTAGCTTTTAATCTGCAGTCTGTGCAGACTGTTTGGCTTGTTTGGCCACTTTAAACGGGCTGCGCTCAGGCGGCTCGTTATGGCTAACGTTGCGGGTGATAGCGGACAGCAGCGGGTTAATGGCCGATACGCGGTGTTTTACAGCGCAGGTGGTGGCCACGGGTTTGCAGCCCATCTTGGCTTTGGGTTCTAGCGCGGTGCGGCCTAGCGACAGTTGCTTGGCGCCCATCTCTATCGCGTCGTCAACGCAACTGCCCAATAAGGTGAGATAAATCGGCGCTGCTTCGTTGCTAGGTTTGTCATGGCCTATGTAGTAGCCAATAGCGCAATCGTTATCATTCACGGTGGTGACAAAGCCTACTGCTTTGCCGTCAACTTCGGCCACGCGGCAGCGAAAGCGTGCACCTAAAATTTGCGCCATAGCAGACAAATACAGCGGGTTTAGCGTGGCCAAGCGCAGGCCTTGGCCAGTTTTTTTACGTTGCTGCGGTAGCTGCTGGTGAGGTTGTTTAAGTAATCTTCAGACTTTTTCTAAAGTCTTTCACAATGGTCAGGTCTAACGCACCCAGTAGTTTGTCGCCACAGCTGGTCGGGTGCAATATCGTCAGCAATGGCCATGCCGCGCGGCCCCCATACCAGCACCTTGCCGCACACTAGCTAATGCTCACCATATTTTTCTATGGTTTTATCGCGCAGCTTTTCGCTATCTTTCTTTTTGCTAAAACGGTTGCTGGTAATGGTTACGCGCTGCAGCAGCACAATGGCGGCAAGTTTTTGAAGTGCTTTTTTACGTGGTTTAACGTAATGACATGGTGGCTTACGTGCCGCATGAGCGTGCTGGCGTGCTCAGGCGCGCGCGCGTGCGTGTGCGCGCGTGCAGCCAAGTGCTGTTGCTAACAAGACTATTACTGGCTGTCGTGCGGCCGATAAAAAGAAGCAAACCGAGGTATACCAATCGGTGTTACATCACGGTACGTGTAGGTGACTGTGCTGCCGATGGCAGGCGGGTTTTTACGCTGCTCGTCTGATAAACCGGTACCCAGTTTGAAGCGTTGACCTTCTGCAGTTTGCACTTCTAGTGCCCCCAGTTGTCCTGCGTATTTGCCTTTGCCGGGTACGTGCGCTACCACGGTGGCCTCGGCGTCTTGCTGCGGCTTAAGTTTGAGCAGCACATCACTGCGGCCATTAGTCACAGGGGCGCTGGCCCAGTGCAGCATCAGGCCTTCGCCGCCCAGTGCCGTGATGTCTTTGAACTTGGCTTTGAGTGCTGCGGGGTTGGCCAGCTTAAATTGTTCTACCGCATGCAGCTGCGGCCACGCAGCGCGGCTGACAATGCCGATTAGTTCAATGGCGCGGTCTTCAAACTTGCCTGCACCGCTGGGCAGTTCAAACACCATGTACTGAATTTGCTGCCAGTGCGCATCATCTGGCTGCGCCTTACGCACCATGCCCGACAGCTTGTCAAACTGGCCACGCCCTAGCCACAGTTCACCATCTAGCGGCGTACGTGGCAGCTTGGCTGTAAACCATGCGGGCGCAGCTACGGCGCGACCACTGCGAAAGCGCAGCGTGGTGCCGTCCCACAGTGCGCGCACGCCATCCAGTTTTTCGCTGACCAAATAGCCTGTGGGGTCTATGCCCGGCGCTGCAGTTTTTGCCAGCAGTGGCTCGGTTTTAGACCGTGCGCTAGTGGCCCAGCCTGCGCTGCCCAGCAGGGCAAGTAATTGGGTGTGAAAACGGCGGCGTTGCAAGTTCATGCAAGCATCATAGCGATTTGAGCGAAAATCTAGCTATGAAGCATCTAATTTCTTTCACTACTTTGATGGCCATGATGGTGCTGGCTGATGGCGCAGCATTTGCACAAGAGGCTAACGTCCTAGGGCTGCCCGCTGTGCCTCAAACAGCTGCCTCAGGTGCCAAGGTTGCACCCGCGCCCACTGGCCCGCTGATACGCGATGTGCAAGGCAAAGCCATTTTGAGCGGGGGTATGCAAATGGCGTCCAGCTACCAAGGCAAAATCACCACCGTGCGCGTCACCACGGTGAATGCGTTTACCAGCGCAGAGCAACGTGTGCAAGCCTTGGCTGCGGCACGCTTAATGCAGCGTGATCTGCCACTGTCATGCGCCAAACAATGCAAAAGCGCCGCAATGCCAGAGCCCAAAATGTTGCCCGACGGTAAAGTGCAATTTGACCTGAATGTAGAAGGCTTCCCACGCATCTTAGACCGCGACGACATGATCAACATGGTCAAAGGCGTACCGTTGGTACAAAGAGCTGGCACGCTTGTGAACACTACAACACCTACTGCATCTGCTGCATCAGCCCCAGCCACCCCAAGCACTAAAACTAGTGCAGCCAAAACAACCAATATAGCTGGTGCATTGACCGCCACCGGCCAAGCCACCGCTTCGCAGCCAGTACCGGCTGATGCTGATAAACCCGCCAATGCGAGTAAGTAAACACATGCATTTAGCCGACATTTTGTTTACCCAAGGCCACGGCACGCGCCGCGTTTGCGCAGGCCTGATAGAGCAGGGTTTAGTGCATGTCTATCAAGATTTGCAAGAAAATAGTGCTGTAGTCCAAGTATCTACTGCTCAAGCAGCTACTGATTTTGTAGCAGAAGGCTTGCGTTATCAAGTACAAGGCGTAGACTGGTACTACCATGACAAGGCCTATGTGCTGTTGCACAAACCTGCAGGCTATGAATGCTCACACAAGCCGGGCGCTTGGCCCAGCGTCTACACACTATTGCCCAGCCCCCTGCGCTTGCGCCCTAACAAAAACGCCATCCAAGGCGTACAAGCTGTGGGCCGACTAGACCAAGACACCACTGGTCTGCTGCTGCTCAGCGATGATGGCCAGTTTATTCACCGCTTAAGCTCACCCAAACATCATGTGCCCAAGCTGTACCAAGTGACTTGTAAACACCCGGTGGACGCATCGCAAATCACCAAGTTGCTAAGTGGTGTGGTGCTAGACGATTCACCCAAGCCTGTGCGTGCAGCGGCGTGCGTGACTACGGGCGAGCTCACGCTAGATTTAACTTTGACAGAAGGCAAATACCATCAGGTCAAACGCATGATTGCTGCCGTGGGTAACCGTGTGGAGGGTTTGCACCGGGCCAGCATGGGGTCACTTGATCTAGGGGACTTGGCTGAGAGCAAGTGGCGGTGGCTTAGCTCTGATGAAGTTGCTTTGTTACTTAAAACGTAGTAAATCGTAGGCGCTATTGAATTTGTAGCTGTTTGAGTAATGAATACTTGGACTATGGGCGTATTTGCTTGGTAAAGAGCTTCACCCTGGTGGCCACGGCAGTGAACGCACGTTGAGCTAGTGCTGTGTCGGATAGGGTATCCAACACATTAGCCCACGTCCCCGTACAAAAACGCATAAATCTTCATACCAATCGGTTAAAAATACGATTTACCAACGAAATATGCCCATAGTCCAAGTATTCATTGATCATACAGCTATGAAATTGATAGTAAATAGCATGCAATTTAAAACACTATTTCAACTGGCTACTGCCAAGCGCCACAAGGTTGTCACCTCTTTAGCCCGTGCAGCGTGCAAAGGGTCGCTGGTGTCTAA
>JANOSN010000122.1:0-4334 GCA_031415895.1 Polaromonas sp.
GCCCTAGGCCGACACGGGGGACAGCCGCGCAGCTGAGCACACCGCCGGCCTGATTACGCGAAGCCCAACCCAGTACCCGGCCGATCCCGTGAAGACCAACCCCACGAAGACCAACCAAGTGCCCGGAATGAACCATGAAGCACACAACTCAATAACGCCAGCAACTTAAGGCCCGGTTACGTATCCAAATACGTTACCCCATAGACCTAAAACTAAACCTGTATCATCACCAACATGCTAGAGCAACGGATTGAAAAACACTTTATTGATAGCGCCGACCTGAAATACCAGGCCGCGTTGGCATTGTCCAAGCCCATTGCCCAGGCCACACAGGCTATTTTGGCCAGTGTCACCAGTGGTGGCAAAGTGTTGGCTTGTGGTAACGGCGGGTCTGCTGCAGATGCGCAGCACTTTGCTGCAGAATTTATAGGCCGTTACGAGCGCGAGCGGCCCGAGCTGGGGGCCATTGCCCTGACGACCGACAGCTCCATCATCACCGCCATTGCCAATGATTATGACTTTAGCGTCATCTTCTCTAAACAAGTGCGCGCACTGGGCGTAGCAGGCGATGTGCTGCTGGCTATATCGACCAGCGGTAATTCTGCCAACATCATTGCCGCCATTGAGGCCGCGCATGCGCGTGAGATGACGGTGGTGGCGTTGACTGGCAAGGGCGGCGGCAAGATAGCAGGGCTGCTGCGCGAGACCGATGTACACATTTGTGTGCCCCACGACCGTACCGCCCGGATACAAGAGGTGCATCTTTTAACCCTACACTGTATTTGTGATGGTGTAGACACCCAATTACTTGGAGAACAGGAATCTTTATGACACTTGCTTTGAAAACTTTACCGCGTTGGTTAGCCACAGCGGCTGTGGTGGCCACATTGGGCAGCGTCTTGTCGGCCTGCGTGCCTTTAGTCATTGGTGGTGCCATCGTGGGCGGCAGCCTAGTGGCCACCGACCGCCGCACCTCGGGCGCGCAACTTGAAGACGAAGGCATTGAGTTGCGCAGCGCCAACCGCCTGCGCGAGGCTATGGGCGACCGGGCTAATGCCAAAGCCACCAGCTACAACCGCCAAGTGCTGTTGACCGGTGAAGTACCTACCGAAGAAGACAAAAAGCTGGCCGAGCAAACTGTTAGCAAGGTAGAAAACGTGCAAAAAATCGTCAATGAACTGGCTGTTTTGGGCAACAGCACCTTTACCCAGCGCTCTGGCGATACGCTGGTTACAGGCAAGGTGCGGGCATCACTGGTGGACGCTAAAGATTTGTATGCCAATGCATTCAAAGTAGTGACCGAGCGCGGCGTGGTGCACCTGATGGGCCGCGTTACCCAGCGTGAGGCTGACCGCGCCACCGAGGTGACTCGCGGTATCAGTGGCGTGCAAAAAGTGGTGCGTATTTTTGAAATCATCTCGGACGATGAGCTCAAAAGCCAGCTACCGCAGCCCGGCAAACCCAGCAGCCCAACGGCCAACCCAGGCGGCTAGGCCGCATTTCGTACCTGACATGTAACTCGATTACTGCGAGAATGTAATCTGATTACACGACCCACAGGGTGGTGGTCACACATCAGAGAGAGACTCGCATTATGGAAAGCCGTATTCCCCGCCACGCCACCAAGATTGTGGCCACCCTTGGCCCAGCATCTAACACGGTAGAGCTGCTAGAGCAGATGATCAATGCCAAGGTGAGCGTGGTGCGCCTGAACTTTAGCCACGGCACGGCACAAGACCATATCAACCGGGCCACCATGGTGCGCGAGGCCGCCCGCCGCACGGGCCGCGAGGTCGCCATCATGGCCGACCTGCAGGGCCCGAAAATTCGGGTGGGCAAGTTTGCCAACGGAAAAATCATGCTGGAGCCGGGTAAAAAGTTTGTCCTGGACGGTGCGCGCACCGAGCTGGGCGACGATGCTGCCGTAGGCCTGGACTATAAAGACCTGCCGCGCGACGTGAAAGCAGGTGACGTACTGCTGCTGAACGACGGGTTGATTGTGTTAACCGTTGATTCGGTCAAAGGCGAAGCGGTGTTCACCACGGTTAAGCTAGGTGGTGAGCTGTCTAATAACAAAGGCATTAACAAGCAAGGCGGCGGCTTAACGGCACCCGCGCTGACGGCCAAAGACATGGACGATATTAAAACCGCCATGTCGTTTCAGGCCGACTATGTGGCCGTGAGCTTTCCTAAAAACGCCACCGACATGGAGATGGCGCGCCAGCTGTGCAACGTGGCCGGGGCTGAGTACAAACACAAGCCGGGCTTGATTGCCAAAATCGAGCGTGCCGAGGCCATCCCCCACCTTGAAGCTATCCTAAAAGCCAGCGACGGCATTATGGTGGCGCGCGGCGATTTGGCTGTCGAGGTGGGCAACGCAGCCGTGCCCGCGCTGCAAAAGCGCATGATCAAAATGGCCCGCGAGATGGACAAGTTTGTCATCACCGCCACGCAAATGATGGAAAGCATGATCACCGCCCCCGTGCCCACCCGCGCGGAGGTGAGTGACGTAGCCAACGCCGTGCTAGACGGCACCGACGCCGTGATGTTGAGCGCTGAAACTGCATCAGGCAAATACCCGCTAGAGACGGTGCAGCAGATGAGCAGCATTTGTGAAGCCGCCGAAAGCGCCGAGCTGGTTGAGCTGGACGCCGACTTTACCGGCAAGCGTTTTGACCGCATTGACCAGTCGATTGCCATGGGCGCGCTGTTTACTGCGCACCATTTAAACGCCAAAGCCATTGTGGCGCTGACTGATAGTGGGTCTACCCCGCTATGGATGAGCCGCCACCGCATCCACGTGCCCATCTACGCGCTCACCCCCAAAGTGTCGACGCAACGCAAAATGGCGATTTACCGCAACGTGCGCCCACTGCTGATGGACACCAGCGTAGACCGCGACAGTGCGCTTATTCAGGCTGAAAACCACCTGAAAAAGCGCGGTATTGTGCAAACCGGCGATGTCTACGCGATTACCTGTGGTGAGCCGATGGGTGCACCGGGCGGCACCAATATGCTGAAAATTTGCCGCGCTGCCTAATCGATCAGCAGGGGATTGGTTAATGCTATTAATTTTATAGCTGTCTGAGCAGTAAATACTTGGACTACAAGCATAAAACATTGGTAAATAAGCTGTAAAAGGCGCTGTACAAAGAACCGTTAAAATCTTGAGTTACGAACCGGTTACCAACTTTTTAACGCGCTTTTAAACGCTTAACTTTCAGGATTATTTATGGCACTCGTCTCTATGCGTGAACTGCTCGACCATGCAGCAGTCAACGGCTACGGCATCCCCGCTTTCAACGTCAATAATTTAGAGCAAGTGCAAGCCGTGATGGAGGCTGCCAACGAAGTGGGCGCTCCCGTCATCTTGCAGGCCAGTGCTGGCGCACGCAAATACGCAGGCGAGGCGTTTATCAAGCATTTGATCCAAGCCGCCATTGAGCAGTACCCCCACATCCCGCTGGTCATGCACCAAGACCATGGTCAAAACCCTGCGGTGTGCCAAGGCGCGATTGATTTGGGCTTTAGCTCGGTGATGATGGACGGCAGCCTGGAGGCCGACGGCAAAACCATTGCCAGCTACGACTACAACGTCAACGTCACCCGCCAGGTGGTGGACATGGCGCACAAGCTGGGCGTAACCGTAGAGGGCGAGCTGGGCTGCCTGGGCAGCCTGGAGACCATGCAGGGCGACAAAGAAGACGGCCACGGCACCGACGCGGTAATGACCCGCGAGCAGCTGCTAACCGACCCCGAGCAAGCCGCTGATTTTGTCAAACGCACGCAGCTGGACGCGCTGGCCATTGCCATTGGCACCAGCCACGGCGCGTACAAATTTACCCGCAAGCCCACCGGCGACATTTTGGCGATTGACCGCATCATGGAGATCAACCGCCGCCTGCCCAACACCCATTTAGTGATGCACGGCAGCTCCAGCGTGCCGCAGGATTTGTTGGCGGTGATCCGCCAATTCGGTGGCGACATGAAGGAAACCTACGGCGTGCCGGTCGAAGAGATTCAGGAAGCCATCAAGCACGGCGTGCGCAAGATCAATATCGATACCGATGTGCGCTTGGCGATGACCGCGGCGATTCGCAAATACCTGTTCGAGAACCCGAGCAAATTCGACCCGCGCGACTACCTCAAGCCCGCGCGCGAGGCTGCGAAGACCATCTGCCGTCAGCGCTACCAGCAGTTCGGCTGCGAAGGCCAGGCCGGCAAGATCAAACCGCAGACCCTGGTGGCCGTGGCCCAGCGCTATGCCAGCGGTGCGCTGGCACAGACGGTGGTTTGATGGCGGCATTGCTGCAGGCGAACCTGCGTTCGCTGCC
>JANOSN010000123.1:0-1414 GCA_031415895.1 Polaromonas sp.
TTTAGTCCAAGTATTTAGTGCTCATACAGCTATTATATTTGTAGCGTTTTGGTTTTTCCTGGGCCCCGTGTTGACTCCCCCTTGGCAATGCATGGTGTCCTTGATTAGCCGTGGCGGGCGGCGGGACATATCGCTGGGGAAACTTCCGCGAAAACGCGCGGTAGGTGGTAGTTATCTAAAGATGGTGGGCCGCACCTCGCTACAGTTTCCCCATCGATAAGATCCCACCGCTGCACCCTGGTCGATGCTGTGAAGACACGTGGGGCGGAAGTTGTGTTGACCTCAGCCAGCGTTGCGATCTGTGCGTTTGACTCCCTACCAGCCTCGTACAAGCGGGCTGCTGTGGCGATAGTGCTACGCCACAGCGGCGCGCGTCCAACAACACCGAGCTAAGCAACGAACAAAGCAATAAAACAGCACATTTACCAGCGACCAGTGCCGATAGTCCAAGTATTTACTGCTCAGACAGCTATGAAATCGATAGTAAATGAAGCTTACTCAAACCGCCGCTCGCGCAGCCACTTAGTTGCTACCCACTTTTCTCCTGCAATCACTGAGGCACCACCGTGCAGGCTTTTGCTGCTGGGGTGGGCGCGGCTGTAGCTGAAGTACACCGCGTTGCCGCGCTTGGGGGCAACCTCAAAGCCAATGTCGGGGAAGGTGGTGCCGCCGCCTTTTTCTGGCTCGTTCAGGTACATGACGATGGTCGCCACACGCTGGCCGCCGCGCTTCAAAATGCTGGGTGTGCCAGGCTCGTTGGGGTCAAAATAATCGTAATGTGGTTTGTACTCTGCACCAGGTTTGTAATACAGTATTTGCAAGCCTTCACCGTTTTCAATGGGCCAATGGGCGAGGGCTGCCAAACGGCGCTCCAGGGTTTTGACTATGTCGTTTTCATCACGCCTGAAAAACATGCCATAGCTAGTGCGGTCTGCATTGAGCTCCTCGCCGCCGGTTTTGGTGGCTACGGTGAGCGATCGGTTCAGGCGTGGTTTGGCGGCTTTAATGAGTTCGTCGCATTCGTCTGCCGTCAGCACATTGCCAAACACCACCACGTCAGGATTGGTGACGCGCGACAGCACATGCACGCGGTGGCCGTCAATGTCGACATACAGTGGCGACTCTTCCAAGCCTAGCTGCGGCACGGCCACAGCGTCTGGCAAGCTTGCCTGCACCTGCGTGCCTTGCAGGTGGTCGCGCAGTGTGGTTTCCAGGGCATCTATGGCCACGTCTTCGTTCCAGCCCGAGTCCATCATCGACTTGAGTACCACATCGGCAGCAAAGCCTTGCTGGGCTTGCTCGACTATCCAAGCGCGCAGCTCGGGGGTTACGCTTTGGCTATTGCTTTTAGCAGTGCTTTGCTTGAGGTTGTGTGTAATGGCTTGGGTCATAGCTTTCTCCTAAACACAAGGCG
>JANOSN010000124.1:0-3894 GCA_031415895.1 Polaromonas sp.
GTAGTCCAAGTATTTACTACTCAAGCAGCTATTAAATTCATAGTGAACAGTCTTTTGACATAGTAACTTTAGCACATCAAAAACTACACCACATCGCGGCGTTTTTTGCGTGGCCTGCCTGACAAGGCGATATCGAACAACCAGTTAGGCAACACGCGCAGCAGCTTGGCTACCACGCCCATTTGCCATGGGATGACACGGTAGCTGCTGCCTGCGGTGATGGCGGCATAGGCGCGGTCTGCAAAAGCTTCTGACTTCATTAGAAAAGGCATGGAATAGCTATTGCCCTGTGTCAGCGGCGTGTCGATATAGCCTGGTGCAATGGTGACCACCTGCACACCGTCTTTGCCGGTGGCGCTGCGCATTTCACCGCGCAGGCTTTCGCAGTAGGCAATGACGGCGGCCTTGCTAGCGCAATATGCGCCATGGCCGGGCAGGCCGCGAATGCCAGCCACGCTGGCAATGCCTACCAGCGCGCCAGTTTTGCGCGCCTCCATGCCTTGGACAAACGGATGGAATGTGGCGGCTAAGCCTATGTTGTTGGTGGCAAAGGTTTGCGCCATCACATCGATGTCGGCGCGCACGCCTGTGTCCATGCCCACGCTGATGCCTGCGTTGGCAATCACCACGTCGGGCAGGCCTTGCTGGGCAATGCAGGCGGCGCCTGCGGTGGCGATACTGTCGGTGGCGGCCACGTCTGCGCTGTAGATAGCGTAGCGGTTAGCGCTGATGCCTTGCGCTGCTACCCATTTGTCCACTTCTTGGGTGCGGCGCGCCACCAGTGCCAGGCGGTAGCCTGCCTGGTAGAAGCGCCAGGCCAGCGCTTGGCCTATGCCGCTGGACGCGCCCGTGATAAACACCAGTGGGGATGCGGTGTTGGTGGGCTGAACTGACTCGGTTGGGGACGTGGTGTTCATGGGTTGTGTTGCGTGTGGGTTATGTAGCAGCGGTCAGTGCAATATGCTGTGGATTGCTAGGCAAGGTTCAGGGCGCAGCTTGCGGATGCAGCGTGACTTTAACGCGCCCTTGCATGGCCACCACACGGTCTAAATTGTCATACTCTAAGTTGTCGGCCACGAAGCGGTCTTTGCCGCGAGTAATGACCACAGGTTTGTGTGATTTAACTTGCTCAGTGTTGATGAAAACATGCAAAAACTCGCCCTTAAACTCCATGCGCGGCTGGGGGTTGCCTGCGGCGTCTTTACCCGCCTCGCGCACCACTACTGCATTGCCTACCAACTGCACCTCGGTGGCATTGCCGTTGGTGTAGGCGCGGTTGGCAGTGGCGTTGGTGGTTTGGTTATTTTTAAATGACTTAACGCGTGCTTTGTCAACTTCTAACACATCAGTGTCTGGAAAGTGCCGCCCTTCGGTGCCCGCCACTTCACTGGTCAACTTGCCCGTTGCGTCAAAAGTTTTGACTGCGAAGTCGCGCATAAAATAATCTGGCTCGTGCGTTACTGGAGCTTCCAATGTAGGCATGCTGACCCCCGGTGTATTGCGCGCTAACCACCACGTACCTAGCGCCAGCGTAATGATGAGTAGCACCGGCAAATAAGTGGTGGAGGTGAACCACAGGTTTTGCATTATGCGCAGCAGCAGGTTGCCCATAACAGGCTTAGGCAGCGCTGCTGGGGTAGGTGCCGTGGTCATGCTGGGCATCATGCCCCCAGCACCTGTGCCAGCTGACGCGCGTAATGGCCTTGTGCGTTAAGCACTAGGTCGCACAACTCGCGCGCCGCGCCACTGCCACCTGCGCGTTTGGTGATGACATGTGACAAAGCTTTGTTCTCGTGGTGCGCGTTAGTGGGGGCGCAGGCCAAGGCGCAACGCTGCAATAGTGGCAGGTCGGGCCAGTCGTCGCCCATGGCGGCGGCTTGGGCCCAGTCCAGGCCTAGCTGGGTCAAGATAGTTTGCGCGGCAGGCAGTTTATCTTCGGTGCCATACACGGCGTGTTCTACGCCCAAAGCCTGCAAGCGGTTGCGCAGCGCGGGGCTGTCGCGCCCGGTGATAACTGCCACCACAATGCCTGCGCGTTGCAGCATTTTGAAGCCCTGGCCGTCTAGCACATGAAAGCGTTTGATCACTTCACCTGTCTCACCGTAGTGCAAGCCGCCATCGGTTAACACGCCGTCAACGTCGAAAAAAATAATCTTAATCGCTTGCGCGCGCTGCAATAGGTCAGCAGAAAATACGTTGTGGGCAGCCATGGTGTTAGATCACTTTCGCACGCATTAAATCATTGGTATTGAGAGCACCCACCAGCACACCCTGCGCGTTGACCACCAGCACGCTGGTGATGCTGTGTGTTTCCATCAGCGCCACAGCATCCACAGCCAAAGCATCTTGGCTCACAGTGCGAGGCTGCGGGTACATCACATCGGTGGCGGTTAGGGTGCGCAGGTCGCTGCCTTTTTCGACCAAGCGGCGCAAGTCACCGTCGGTAAAGATACCAATAGGTTTGCCTGCAGCGTCCACTACCGCGGTGGCCCCTAGGCCTTTGGCGCTCATCTCGCGCATCAGTGTTACAAATGTGGTGCCCGCCTGCACACGGGGTACCGCGTCGCCTGCGCGCATGACATCGCGCACGTGGGTAAGCAGCCTGCGGCCTAAGCTGCCGCCAGGGTGCGACAAGGCAAAGTCTTCGGCCTTAAAGCCGCGCGCGTCTAGCAGGGCTACGGCCAAGGCATCGCCCATGGCCATTTGTGCGGTGGTGCTGGCAGTGGGTGCGAGGTTTAAGGGGCAAGCCTCTTTGGCTACGCTGCTGTCCAGCACAGCGCTTGCATGCTGCGCTAGTGAAGATTGCAAACCGCCAGTGATGGCAATCAGGGGGGTGCCCATCCGCCGAATGTGCGGCAAGATGGCATTAAGCTCATCGACTTCACCTGAGTTAGAGATACCCAGCACGCAATCAATACTTTTGACCATGCCCAAGTCGCCATGGCTGGCCTCAGCAGGGTGCACAAACATGGCGGGGGTGCCTGTTGACGCTAGCGTAGCCGCTATTTTGCGGCCCACGTGGCCACTTTTGCCCATACCCATCACCACGACACGGCCGCGTGTGGCCAATATCAGCTCTATGGCACGGATAAAGGCTGCTTGCTGTGCGCCCGGTGCAGCCAAGCGGGCATGCAGTCCGCGCAGGGCAGCCGCCTCGATGTCAAAAGTATCCAGTGCTAAGGCAATAGCTTGGCCAGCGTTCAATGTCATGGGTGCATTTTAGAGCCAGTCATGCACGCCACCTGTGAGCCGCTACTTCTGGCCTGCTGCGGCTTTAAATTTGGCCATGCGCTCCTCGTCAGCCGGGTGGGACGAGATGATGGAGATACCCAATGGGGTGGATTCGCTTTTGGTTTTTTGCTCAGCCCGCATGGTGCTAAAAAACTTCACCATCACCAGTGGCGATATGGCGTTGGCCTGCATAAAACGGATGGCATGGTCATCGGCTTCGCGCTCGGCATTGCGGCTGTAGGCCATGCTGCCCAAGACTAGCGGTGCGGTGGTAATCAAGGTGCCATAGTCGCCAAACGCTGCTGACAAAGCCACCTGCACCACCGTCAGCTGCACCAGCTGGCGCATGCCGTGGCGCAGGGTAACGTGGCCTATCTCGTGGCCCATCACGCCCATCACGACGTCATCGTCTTTGACCAAGTTAACCAGCTCGTCGGTCATCACCATCGTGCCGCCGGGCAGCGCAAAAGCGTTAGGGCCAATGGTGGACTGCCTAAACTCTAGCCGGTAGGCTGGCAAGCCCTTGGGGTAGGCCTTGCGCATGGCCTCGTCAAACCGTGCGCTTAAGCGCTGCTGGGTAGCCACCGGCAGTTTGCTAGGGCGCATCCAGCTACTGTCAATTTGCGCTAAGGCGTTGCGGCCCAAGGCCTCGTCCACCGACAA
>JANOSN010000125.1:0-4974 GCA_031415895.1 Polaromonas sp.
AGGCTGGTGCTTTGCAAAAAGGTCGCTAACCAAGGTAGTGTCAGCAATATCACCGTGCACAAAAATATGCTGCGGGTTTCCTTGCAGACTGGCCAGGTTGCTGGCGTTGCCTGCGTAGGTTAACTTGTCAAGGTTGACAACGGGCTCTTTGTTGCTGGCGCACCAGTCCAGTACAAAATTTGAACCTATAAAACCTGCGCCACCTGTCACTAAAATCATTTGTAATTCCTTATTGGGAGAATGCACATTATCTCTGGGTTGGGGTTCGAGCTGGATGCGCTGTGCTTAACGTGCAAAACCATTGGGATTTTTTACTTGCCAATTCCAATGGTCTGCGCACATAGCGTTGATATCTTTGTGGGCTGTCCAGCCTAATTGCGTATGTGCAGCACTGGCATCTGCATAGGACGACGCAACATCTCCGGGCCTGCGCTCACATAGCTGGTAGTCAATTTTTTTGCCAGATGCTTTCTCAAATGCGTGGATAACTTCTAGCACGCTGTAGCCTCTTCCGGTACCTAAATTAATAGCCGTGCATTGTGGTTGGCCCAAGCTTTGTAGCGCTTTCACATGCCCGTCTGCTAAATCGCATACATGAATATAGTCACGCACGCCAGTGCCATCGGGTGTTGCATAGTCACTGCCCCATACATTAACTTTGCTTCGCTTGCCAACAGCCACCTGCGCTACAAAAGGCATGAGGTTGTTGGGGATACCGTTGGGGTCTTCGCCTATCAAACCGCTGGCATGCGCGCCCACAGGGTTGAAATAGCGCAAGATGCTGATGTGCCAGCTGGGGTCCGACACGTAAATATCGCGCAGCATATCTTCAGCAAACAATTTAGAGCGGCCATAGGGGTTGGTGGCTGACAATGGGTGTGATTCCAATAACGGCAAAGTTTGCGGCTCGCCATACACCGTGGCTGATGATGAAAATACGATGCTTTTGACACCTGCGGCTGTCATGGCACTAAGCAAGCTGTGGGTGCCAATCACATTGTTGTCGTAATAGCGCATGGGTTGTTGCACTGATTCACCCACAGCCTTGAGGGCCGCAAAATGAACTACCGCATCGCATTGGTAAGTTATGAGGGTGTCTTCTACCACCTTCGTATCGCGAATGTCGGCTTGAACAAAGGGTACCTTGGTTTGGGTGATATGTTCTACCCGTTGTATAGCTACAGAGCTAGAGTTGATTAAATTATCAATCACAACTACACGGTAACCTGCTTGGATAAGTGCAACACAAGTGTGCGATCCTATGTATCCCGCGCCTCCAGTGATAAGAATGCTCTGCATGAATGAATTTTATAAAAATTAGGTATGAAGGCCGCTAAACTACGATAAGTAAGCCTGATGGATGGGTAAACAGCACGGGCTAAGATCTCAAATATTATGTTTAATGATAAACCCAAAGTAATACGCGCCTTCTACACACATAGGATGACATGCTAGCAAAACTCATGGGTTGGTTTTTATTGGGCTTCGTGCGCATGCTCACTGGCGCGCAGGCGCGGTGGTATGGGTGCCCGCCTATGGCGGAGCAGCGCATTTACTTTGCTAACCACCAAAGCCATGCAGATTTGGTAATGATTTGGGCGGCTTTGCCGGCTGAGCTGCGGGGCATTACGCGGCCTATTGCGGCTAAAGACTATTGGACTAAGACGCCTTTTAAGAAGTGGATTACTACTTCTGTGTTCAATGCAGTGTATGTAGACCGTGAGCGCACTGAGGGGGTAGACCCGCTGCAGCCACTGATGGACGCGCTTAAGCAGGGCGATTCGATTATCTTGTTTCCCGAGGGCACGCGGGGCAATGAAGAGCTGCCCCAGCGCTTTAAATCGGGCGTGTACAACCTGGCGCTGCGCTTTCCGAAGGTGGTGCTGGTGCCCGCGTGGATTAACAATATTCAGCGGGTCATGCCTAAGGGTGAGGTGGTGCCCGTGCCTATTTTGTGCAGCGTAACCTTTGGCGCGCCTATGCAGGTGCTGCGGCATACTATATTGCCCGGTGAGGTGGAAACCGATGGAGAGCGCCACGGCCTAGTCGCCACAGGTGCCGAGCAGGTAGAAGACCATGCAGCCTTTGGTGAGCGCGCACGCAACGCCGTAATCGCACTGCGCGACATTTAACTGGCTGCACGCTATGAATCAATTTTTACGCAGACTAACCCCTGGCGAGCAAGTGGGGCTGTTGTTTGTCATTTTGTTTGGCCTGCTGCTGCTGGCCACTATCACCATGTTTGTGATGTCGCTGCGCGAGCGCGAGACGCCGCAGGGACAGGCGCGGGCTGAAGAGATTAAGCGCTTAAGCGGTTTGCTCAGCACCTCGTGGCTGATCTCGATGGTGTTTTGGATAGGCTGGGCCTCGGGCGAGAAGGTGGCGACAGCTTTGTTTGCCGTGGTGGCATTTTTTGCGCTGCGCGAGTTTGTCACTTTGTCGCCCACCCGCAGGGGTGATCACCGAAGCTTAATTTTGGCGTTTTTTGTGGTGCTGCCGGTGCAGTTTTGGCTGGTAGCGTCTGAACATTTTGATTTGTTCAGCGTGTTTATACCGGTATATGTGTTTTTGCTGATTCCCGTGGTTAGCGCCTTGGCAAACGATCCACAGCGGTTTTTAGAGCGCAATGCCAAGCTGCAGTGGGGCATTATGGTGTGCGTGTATGGCATGAGCCATGTGCCTGCGCTGCTGCTGCTAGAGTTTCCGCGCTGGGACGAGCGGAAGAACGCTTTTTTGGTGTTTTTCTTGGTGTTTGTCGTGCAGGTGTGCATGCTTACTCAGCACCTAACGCAGCGCATCATTAAGCGCCCACCGCGTGCACCGCTAGTCAGCCAGAGCTTTACGTGGACCAGTTGGGCCATTGGCGTAGGTGTGGGCGGTGTGGTGGGCGCGGCGCTGTCAGGCATTACACCGTTTGGGCCGGGCCAGGCTTTCGCCATGGCGCTGATCGCTTGTGCAGCGGGTAGCTTGGGCCATTTGGTGATGAAAGCGCTTAAACGTGACCGCGGTGTGACTAACTGGGGTGGCACAGCAGCCTCGGTCACAGGTGCTACTGGCTTGCTGGGACGGGTAGATGCGCTGTGTTTTGCTGCGCCCGTGTTTTTTCACTCAGTTAGGTGGTATTTTGACCTGTAGTCCAAGTATTCATTACTTTTATTGCTATATATTTTATAGCAAAAGTGAGCACCACTTAGATTTAAATCAACAAGCCATTGAGCTCGGTTCATGTTGCGTATTTTAGGTATCGACCCCGGCTTACAAACCACTGGCTTTGGCGTGGTAGACGTACAAGGCCAGCACCTGCAATATGTGGCCAGTGGCACCATTACCACCACCCATCTTCCCCGCGCTGACTTGCCTGCGCGCCTGAAAGTGCTGTTTGACGGCGTGCGTGAGGTGGTTGCCACCTATAAACCTGATGCCTCGGCTGTAGAGATCGTATTTGTCAACGTTAACCCCCAAGCCACTTTGCTGTTAGGCCAAGCGCGCGGCGCGTGCGTCACGGCGCTGGTATCGGTTGATTTACCGGTAGCTGAATACACTGCTTTGCAAATGAAGCAAGCCGTTGCAGGCCACGGCAAAGCAGCCAAGGCGCAGGTACAAGAGATGGTGATGCGCCTGCTAAAACTGCCCAGCCTGCCGGGCAAAGACGCGGCTGATGCACTGGGCTTGGCCATCATGCACGCACACGCCGGGGTGGCCAGTGCGAGGCTGGCAGCAGCAACTACCTTGGCCCCACGCAGCAGTGCGAGCTTTAAAGCAGGGCGGCATTACTGATGCTAAAGAGTCAAAACCTATAAGCACTCCGATAAAAATATGTATTTGTAAAATTAATATTTTTGTACTAATTTTTGAGATCTATGATACATATTTTCTCCCGATAACAACAATTCGTTCACACTGTTTACGCGGTGTTGATACGTGTGGCGATGTTAAAATGTGTTCGTTCTATAGGATGAATTTTAGTGATCAGTTATCTACGCAAAGCCGAATACAAATTCATAGCTATCGCAACCTTGGTTGGACTACTGATCGGCGTATTACTGGGTTCTACCCTGCTGCTCAAGCACAAGAGCACTGCACTAGTTCGCGTCAGTCTGGGGCCTAGTGAGCTTAAGACTTTTGTCGAGATGACTAAGAATCCTGAAGTACTTGAAAAATTCATGCAGGACCAAAATCTTGGTGAAGAGCAAAATGCCATGTACAAAATTTTGCTCAATACAGTCACTACCAATCCCAAATGGATTGAGCCTATTTTAAAAATCGGCAAACAAGAGGCTAAAGACCTTGGTGTTGACCTAACTAAACAGCCCCTGACAGGCGAAATTGCGGGTCTGCAGATTACCGCTGCACACCGTAACCCGGCTACAGCACTTAGCCTAGCCAAGCTGCAAACAAACTACGCGCTTCAGGTGCAGCTAAAAGAGACTTTGGAGCGGTGGGTTTTTGATAACGAAAACAGCGCCATTGGACGCCTAGAGCGTTATGAAAGCAATAAACTCAAAACCACCTATGAGATAGCTGCGATACAAACACGCCTTAAAGAGTTCAGGCGTGTGATGCAAGAATATCCAGAAACCGCGCGTGTTGATGCAAAGCCTTTCTTAAGTTTAGAAAAAGGCAGCGAGCGGTATTTGCCTATACCTAATCAAATGTCGGTATTGGAGTTGCGCTTAGTCGATATTAAAGAGCAAATAGCCAGAGACGAGCGGGAAAAAAAGCGTGATGAAGTCATTCTTAATTTGGCAAAACAGATTGGAAGTTCTAAATTACGTGAGACCCGTATTGCAGGCTGGCTTGACGATGCAATACAAATTACCAAATCAAAATTAGCGACCTTCACAGACGAGCGTGAGCGCATAGCTGGTATCGATGCCTTGAACAGTTTTTACGCTATGCGTCTGAGCTACATTGATGGTGTGAACTACATATTGCCTGCACGTCTGGCTGATCGGCCAGAGCAGCCGCGCCCGC
>JANOSN010000126.1:0-2435 GCA_031415895.1 Polaromonas sp.
TACTGTTCGCTTTACTCCGTTCGCCCTGAGCTTGTCGAAGGGTTCGCTAAGGCTTCGACAAGCTCAGAGAGAACGGGATGGGTTTATGCGAACAGTATTTGCAGCGATATGTCCCGCCGCCCGTCCAAGGTAAACAAGGACACCATGCATTGCACAAGGGGAGTCCGACCCCGACCTAAGCAAGGCACTACAAATTTAATAGCAAAGTAAGCAATAAATACTTGGACTGCAGCACTATTTGATAAGAAAATCAGTCGTAACTAACCATCTCAGGATCAGTAGCCTCTAGCTCGTAGCTTGCCGCCAACATAGCCAACCGGCCAATCACCCCATACATGTAAAAGCGATTCGGTTCACTCGCGCCAGGCGGCATACCGGGCTGGGGCATGTGGGCTGATTTGTTGAAGGCCAAGGGCACAAAACTGGCACCAGGTGCGTTGAGGTTTTCGTCCACACCGCGCTCTGAGTGCACGCGGTAAAAGCCGCCCACAACATAGCGGTCCATCATGTACACCACCGGCTCGGCCACCGCGTCGTTCACGCGTTCATTGGTCAGCACGCCCTCTTGGATAATCACATCGCTCACGGTTTGGCCGTCTTTGATGACCGACATTTTGTTTTTGGTTTTGCGATTGATCTCATCCAAATCTTTCACATCGCGCACCGTCATGATGCCCATGCCATACGTGCCATTGTCGGCTTTGACGACCACAAACGGTTTTTCGTTGATGCCGTATTCTTTGTATTTGCGTTTGATCTTGGTCAGCAGCGCATCCACATTGGTGGTCAGGCATTCCATGCCCGTGCCTTCGGCAAAGTTCACATCACCGCATTTGTCAAACATCGGATTGATCAACCACGGATCGACCCCCAGTAGTTTGCCAAAGCGCTTGCTGACCTCTTCATAGGCTGCAAAATGCTGCGACTTGCGGCGTGTGTACCAGCCTGCGTGCAGGGGTGGCAATAAATGTTGCTCGTAAATCTCTTCCAAAATACCCGGCACACCGGCGCTTAAGTCATTGTTCAGCAGCACGGTGCAAGGGTCAAAATTTTTCAACCCTAAGCGGCCTTTGCCGCCACCGTTGATGCCGCCGTGCGTGCGTATCACAGGCTCTAGCAGCAGCACTTCGCCATTGGGCAGGGTAATCGGCGTGGGTTCTTTGATGTCGGGGTTGATTGAGCCAATGCGCACATTCAGCCCAGCCATGTTAAAGATGCGCGCTAATTGCGCTACGTTGCTCAAATAAAACGTATTGCGCGTGTGGTTCTCGGGCACGATCATCAGGTTACGTGCTTCGGGGCATATTTTTTCTATGGCAGCCATGGCCGCTTGCACAGCCAAGGGCAGCATTTCATTGGTCAGGTTATTCCAGCCACCGGGGAACAAATTGGTGTCTACTGGGGCCAGCTTAAAACCTGCATTGCGCACATCAACTGACGTATAAAAAGGCGGTGTGTGCTCCATCCACTCAAGGCGAAACCAGCGCTCAATGGCGGGCATGCTGTCTAAAATGCGTTGCTCTAGTTCGTTGATAGGGCCTCGAGACGCGGTGATAAGGTGGGGGACCATGCTGTGACTTTATGATTGATTATTTAGATTGTAGGTACATGGAGGCAAATCTACCAGTTACAAGGCGTCTAGTTGGCAATTAGGCTTGCACTAAACCCCTAAAATCAATGTAGTTATTTTTTGTTACCGGAGCTGTCATGCAATTTATTCGTTTTTCTGACCTGTGCGCCCAAGGCGTTGTAAAAAACAAACGCGTTTTCATTCGTGCTGACTTGAACGTGCCGCAGGACGATACAGGCAAGATCACCGAGGACACCCGCATCCGCGCCAGCATACCGTGCATTCAAATGGCGCTGGACGCGGGCGCTGCAGTGATGGTGACATCGCACCTTGGCCGCCCCAGCGAAGGACATTTTCAGCCCGCTGACTCGCTAGCCCCGGTCGCTGCGCGCATGAGCGAGCTGCTGGGCCGCCCGGTGCCGCTGCTGGCCAACTGGGTAGATGGCGTAACCGTAGCGCCCGGTCAAGTGGTGCTGCTAGAAAACTGCCGCGTGAATGTGGGCGAGAAAAAGAACAACCCCGAACTGGCACAAAAAATGGCCAAGCTGTGCGATGTGTTTGTGCACGACGCTTTTGGCACCGCCCACCGCGCCGAGGCCAGCACGTATGGCATTGCGCAGTACGCACCTATTGCATGTGCTGGGCCGCTGCTGGCCGCTGAGATGGACGCGATAACCAGCGCCTTTGCCGCGCCCAAGCGCCCCTTGGTGGCGATTGTGGCAGGCAGCAAGGTCAGCACCAAGCTGACGATCTTGCAGGCGCTGTCCAGCAAAGTGGACGGTTTGATTGTGGGCGGCGGCATTGCCAATACCTTTATGTTGGCTGCAGGCTTTCGCATTGGTAAATCACTGGCCGAGGCCGACTT
>JANOSN010000127.1:0-4357 GCA_031415895.1 Polaromonas sp.
TGCTGCGCGGCGAAGGGCTGGGCTTTTCAGGCGGTGGCGATTTGCAACTGGTGCAAGACATGGCCAACGACTTTGCGGTACGCACCCGCGTGTGGAAAGAAGCGCGTGATTTGGTCTACAACGTGATTAATTGCGACAAACCCATCATCTCGGCTATGCACGGCCCGGCAGTAGGCGCGGGGCTGGTGGCAGGTTTGTTGGCCGACATCTCTATTGCCAGCAAGACAGCAAAAATTATTGATGGACACACACGCCTGGGTGTAGCAGCAGGTGACCATGCCGCCATTGTCTGGCCGCTGCTGTGCAGCATGGCCAAAGCCAAGTATTACCTCATGCTGTGCGAGCCAATCAGCGGGCAAGAGGCTGAGCGCATTGGCTTGGTGTCATTGTGTGTGGACGAGGCAGACCTATTACCCAAAGCGTATGAGGTGGCTGATAAATTGGCAGCTGGCAGCCAAACGGCTATCCGCTGGACCAAGTACAGCTTAAACAACTGGCTGCGCCAAGCGGGGCCGTTGTTTGATACCTCGCTAGCGCTAGAGTTTATGGGCTTTGGTGGCCCAGATGTGCAAGAGGGCGTGACCAGCCTACGCGAGCGCCGACCACCCAAATATTAGTCTTGCTATGCAATTAAGAGTAACGTAGTGAGTGTTTGAGGCAACAATATGTAGGGTTGCTCTCGGGGTGTTAGATATGCTTGTGTTCTAACTTGCAGGCCGTTAAGGTAAAGGCTTGTTTAACTCTATAGCCGTGTTGTAGCGGTCACCACGCCATGAAATCTTATTTTGCCCATACCAATAGCTCTCGCACTGCGCCGGCTTTAGATGTCCACGGTAGCCTACAGCCCACTGGGACAGCATCTTTTTCTCGTGCCTTTGCACTCACCGGCATCGCTGTGGTGGTGCTGGCGCTGATGGCTCTGACAGGCTGCAAGGATGCAGGCAAGACTGGTACTAGTGGTAGCAGCGGCACTGGCAGCCCACCGCCGTTGTCTGCACCACCGTCTGCACCCGCTGATACCCCTCCAGCAAGCAGCGGCGGCATGTCGGCACCACCAACGCAAGCCCCTTCCCCGTCTGACGCAGCCAGCGCACCAGCTAAGCCCTAAGCTTTAAGTCCTAAGTCCCAAGTCGGTTGCACAAGCTAGGGCAAATCACCCTAGCTTGTGCGCAGCGCTGACTTTTGTACATACATCCCAGCGCCGTCATATGCACGGCCATTACAAGGTATTTAACAATGATTCAATCCACCAAAATTACTACCCCTTCTTCATTCATTTCAGTGCGTCTTGTAACCCGCACTGCAGGCTTAGCTCTTGCTAGCGCCGCGTTGCTATTGTCCGGTTGCGGCGAGACCCCAAAGATGGGCTCGGGTAGCACCGGCAGTGCGCCTGCATCTACCTCTGCACCCGCGCCTATGCCCGCGCCCATGGACGCAGCCAGCGCACCAAAACAATAATAGATTCGCTATAACTCATTGGCCGCAACGGGTTCGCCTGCTGCGGCTTTTTGCTGCACTCCAAATCGGTGGCAAATGCTATGGTTTTTGTAGGCATTGTGCGGTAAGCTTTGGCTACTTACCCAACACTATGATGGAGGCGACCATGAGCGACGCAAACCCCCTTGGCAAATTTGTCCCAGGCTTTGATTTTCTGCAAAATCTGGCCAAGGGCGCTGCCCACAATATTCCGCAGCTGCCTAATCCGGCTAACTGGGTTGCGCCTACGCTGAATGTAGAAGAGCTCGACAAACGCATTGCCGAGCTCAAAGCGGTGCAATTTTGGCTAGACCAAAACGCTAAAGCCCTGAGCGCTACGGTGACAGCACTAGAGGTTCAAAAAATGACGTTGGCCACTTTGAAGGGCATGAACTTCAATATGGGTGATGTTGCCAACGCGTTCAAACTCAAAGCCGCCGATACGGTAGCCAGCGCAGTCAGTGGTGCCAAAGACCGGATGACAGAAACCGTAACAGGTAAAAAACCAGCCGCACGTAAAAAATCAGGCACTGCAAAAGGGGGCGACAGCGCAGGCTTGATCGACCCGATGCAATGGTGGGGGTCGCTGACCCAGCAGTTTGGGCAAATTGCAGCTGGTGCCATGAAAGACGCGGCGCAACAAACCGCCATCGACACCACCAAAAACATGGCTAAAGCCATGACACAAACTGCATTTAACACGGCCAAAAGCACTGCAGGGCAAATGGCCAAAACAGCGGGTGCTGCTGCCACCCAAACCATGCAACGCATGAGCGCTGCGTCGGTCAAAAGCGCGCCAGTAAAAAAATCTGCTCCTAAAAAAATAGCTAAGAAATCAACAAAAGCAAGGACTAGAGGCTAATTTGGCAACCAAACTCTTCCCTTTTGGTCACGCCACGCATCCGCAGTGGTTGATGGCCGCTGGCTTGGTGTTGGCCCAGCTGCGCGCGCAGATGGCACTGCACGACTATGCCCAGCAGCCCACTTTGGCGATTGTTTATATCACTGACCATTACGCAAACCAAGCGCAAGAAATTTTAGACCACCTTAGTGCCGAGCTACCCACTGTGCCTGACTGGGCTGGCACAGTAGGCGTGGGTATTGCGTCTAACAATGTGGAGTATTTTGACGAACCCGCCATGGCCGTGATGTTGTGCGAGCTGCCTAGCGACCAATACCGTGTTTTCAGCGGTGTGGCGCCACTGGGCTCGCAACATGGTTTCTTCGATGCGCACAGCGCCTTAGTGCATGCCGACGGCAGCACGCCAGATCTGTCCGAGCTGCTGCAGGAGCTGGCTGAACGTACCGAGACAGGCTATTTGTTTGGTGGCTTGGCCTCCAGTCGCAGCCAAACGGTGCAATTTGCCATCAGTGGTAACGGTAATGTGCGCGGCCAAGGTGCTGCCAGCGGTGTGTTCCATGGCGGCCTGAGCGGTGTAGCTTTTGCCGAGGGCGTAGCCATGCTATCGCGTGTGACCCAAGGCTGCGAGCCCCTGCGCACCCCGGCAGGCAAAGCCAGTCGTGAGCGCGTGATCACCGCCTGCGAAGGCAATGTAGTGACTGAGCTAGACGGGCAGCCTGCGCTGAATCAACTGCTGCAAGATTTGGGTATTAGCCTGGCCCAGCCACGCGAAGCCATGGAAAAATTACGCGGTACGCTGGTGGGACTGACCAATGTGGGCGATCGTGCAGTCACTGCCGTGGGCAGCTTTGGCACGGATACGCGCGTGAGGCACATCATTGGCCTAGACCCTGCGCGCCAAGGTATTGCCATTGCAGACCTAGCCCCGCTGGGTGGTTCGATGGTGTTTTGTCATCGCAATGTAGATGCCGCGCGACGAGACTTAGTGCGTATATGTGCTGAAATTCGCGAGGAACTCGAGCCTGTAGATCAAACATTAGAGATGGCCAACAGCTTAGCCAGTGACATGGCCGATGCTGCCCCCACACCCGCACGGCGCATTGCAGGGGCCATCTATGTCAGTTGCGCAGGCCGCGGCGGCCCACACTTTGGTGCCCCCAGCGCTGAACTGCAGCTCATTCGCCATGCCTTGGGCGATGTGCCTTTGGTGGGATTCTTCGCAGGCGGTGAAATAGCCCACCAGCATTTGTATGGCTATACCGGGGTGTTGACGGTTTTTACGGCTTAGTTTGATGTTGATGTTGATGGGTACGCTGCCAATACTGTTCGCATAAACCATCCCGTTCGTGCTGAGCTTGTCGAAGCCTTAGCGAACCCTTCGACAAGCTCAGGGCGAACGGAGTAAAGCGAACAGTATTGGGTACGCTGCTATCCATTGCAGACCGTGTCAGCCTGGCGCATTACTTGCCATCTTTGTACTGCGACATAATGCAAAGCACGGTGCTGTAGCCTAGGCCAAGCACACTTATAAAGACAACATACTAGGAGCACCATGGCAGCTACCCCGCAAGCACATAACAACGGCGACTCTAGCCACGCAGAGCATCCTAATCAATTTGCGTTGCTCGGCCAACGCCGCTTTGCCCCTTTCTTTTGGACCCAATTTGCAGGTGCGGCCAACGACAACCTGTTCAAGTTTGCCTTCACAGTGATGGTGACCTACCAGCTCAGCATCAGTTGGCTACAACCGGCGATGGCGGGTTTAGTGATTGGGGCATTATTCATTTTGCCGTTTCTACTGTTCAGCGCCACGTCTGGCCAAGTGACTGACAAGTACGACAAAACCAAAGTTATTCGCTTTGTGAAGAACCTGGAAATCGCCATCATGCTGTTGGCCGCTTATGGTTTTTTCACAGCCAATGTGCCCGTTTTACTTGCGTGCACTTGTCTGATGGGCTTGCACTCTACGTTGTTTGGCCCGGTCAAGTTTGCTTATATGCCGCAGGTGTTGAGCGAGCG
>JANOSN010000128.1:0-1531 GCA_031415895.1 Polaromonas sp.
GGGGGAAATAACGAGCCTCGCGCAAGCGCTCAAACATCTAAATTCCTGATCCCCTGCATTTGCGTTCCTCGAGCCCGAAGTTCGAATCGGTGGCGACAGCCCTACGGCACAGCAGGCCGCTTGTAGTGGGCTGAGGTTGAGCGCTAGGGCATCACGTTTTGAATCGCAACAAGCAACCGGGGTCGGATCAAAATTCAGGAAGATCGCACTCCGAAGATCACACTGCAAGTACGAAATTTTGCGTTAACCACGCTTGCCCAAACCGAAGCGCGTGCCTTAACTACTAAATCGCCCAGGGTGAAGCGGTGGGAGCGTATCGATGCAAAAACTGCAGCGAGGTGCGGCAAACCACCTCAAGATGTCTACTAATTGGTGCGCATGTTCGCGGAAGTTTTTACAGCGATATGTCCCGCCGCCCGCCACGGCTAATCAACGACACCATGCATTGCAACAGGGGAGTTCAATCCTCAAACAACGAACAACGAACAACGAACAACGAACAAAAGCATTGCAAAAGTGGAAGCCCGACCCCGAGCTAAACAACCAAGCCCCGAGCTAACTGACCAAGCGGTTGCAACCTTGATGCTGCACCCGCTGCAACGCCTGTGCATTGACCAGCTGCGGTGCAATCTCGTGCAGGGGCTGCAACACAAAAGCGCGCTCATACATGCGAGGATGCGGCACAGTGAGTGTGGGGCTGTTGATCTGCGCGCTGCCGTACAACAACAGGTCTAGGTCTAATGTACGCGGAGCGTTGATGTAAGGTCTTTCACGGCCTGCCAATTGCTCTAGATTTTGTAGCTGCGCGAGCAGCAAATACGGGGACATTAAGGTGTTTATGTGCACAACTGCATTAATGTAATCAGGCCCCGCGCTGTCCACAGGCGTGCTGCGGTACAAACTAGAGCGTACTACCAGTGTGGTGTGTGTCGGCTGCGCTATGTCGGCTATGGCCTGCAGCACCGTGCTCTGGGCATCGCCTAAATTAGCGCCCAGTGCAATATAGACAGATACTGGCGTGCTGTGCATACGCCCGGCTTGCTTACTGCTCTATGCCAGAGCCGCCATGGCCGTTACCGTTACCGCCGCCACCATCATTGCCACTGCGCTGACCCGTATCGCGGCGCGGGCCGCGTCGTCTGCGTGGTGGGCGGTCAGTTTTTGGCTCAGTGTTGGCATCAGTTTTTGCATCAACTCGCGGCTCTGCTTTGGCTTTTGGTTGCGCACGCTGCTCTAGGCGCAGCTGTTGCACCAGGTCTTCACGCACGCCCATGTCGGCCATGCTGAATTCTTGCCACCAGTCGGCCAGCGTGATGTCTACCTCGCCCACATCTGCACGCAGGCGCAGAAAGTCAAAACCTGCTCTAAAACGCAGGTGCTCTACTAGGCTAAACGGCGTAGCACCTACACGCTTGTCAAAGCGCGGCTGCATCATCCAAATCTCGCGCATGTCAGCGGCCAGCTTGCCACGGCCGCTTACGTCGCCAATGCGTAGATTAAACACATCGTCAATCGCCTCGGTGAGTGCAGG
>JANOSN010000129.1:0-8277 GCA_031415895.1 Polaromonas sp.
GGAAGCAGTTAGCAACCGCCTTTAATATTAAAGGGGGCAGGCCAGATCAGCTGGTGCGATTTGCCCGCGTCCCTGTGATGACTAAGTCATTGCGGCGTAATCTGCAATCGGTCTTGATTTAATCTGACTCTTTTAGCCAAACATCTCTCTATTTTGATAGGCTTGCAACAGATGTGACCGATTAGCAGTTCAATCACACACTATCGTACCCAATAGCCTACAAGCTGGTGTAGCCAATGTTGTCTTTTGCATAAAAATGATATTCTTTAGATTTAGTTAAATGCTATGTTATCTATAGCATACTTATTAATAAATGCATGGACTACAAGCATATTTAATGGTTATTTTTGGAAAGATAACACTTAAAAACTCTAACCTGTGTTGGTCAATAGCTACTGTGGGTTATTAATGCTGTTATGCGCGATAGCGCACAGACACAGCGCTGGAGTTAATGCAATCATATCTTTTATGAACTTGCTCAAAGGCATGTACTGACAATTTTAAAAAGGGCGAAGATTATGACTGCTGATATTGACATACCTATTGAGCAGGTAATTCGCTCAAGCAAAGTAGCGAGCAGAGAGTACATCTATAGAGAGCAAGGTACGGTATGGTCAACGCTTGAAGATGTCTGCCTCCTTTTACAACTAAAAACTAGTATAAAAGATGAGACGCTAGCAGCATTGTTTAAGCATCGTCATTTAAAGCCAGGTGAGCAGGCTTATAGTATTGGCCAAGAATTTGATGCACTTTATGTTGTCAATGCAGGCTTTTTGAAAACAGCCTTATTCGATCACGAAGGTAACGAGCGTGTAGTAAGCTTCCCCATGAAGGGTGACCTACTAGGCACAGATGGAATATGGACTGACCGTTATTCCAGCGATGTTGTAGCTCTTTCTGATTGCGATTTAATCATAATTCCATTTAAGCAGTTACTTACATTGGGACATGCATGCCAAGAACTAGAGCATATTGTTTACCGTGTTGTCAGTCGTCAAATAGTGCAAGAAAACATCAATCTTGCCACCTTGGGGTCGTTGCGGTCTGATGCACGTGTTGCGTGCTTTTTAGTTATGGAAGCACAACGCCACGCTGCTTTGGGGTTTTCCAGGTATTCTTTTCGACTGCGCATGGCGCGCCGTGAAATTGGCAGTTACCTAGGACTCACACTTGAAACCGTAAGTCGCTCATTATCTGCGCTTCATACAGCAGGACTGATATCTATAGATCAGCGTGATATTGTAATTTTGCAAGATGATAAATTGAGATCTTTTCAACAATGGACACGCCTTTATCCAAGAAATTGCATTGACTTTTAAGCAACAAATGTTGCTGTGTCAAAACAATCACGCTAACTTCATGAGTCTTGACTAATAGACATTGCACGATGTGGATCGCATGCCCACTAGAGCACCGCTGGAAAAAAGCCCTAGCAACATCAAACTAGAAGATGGATTCTTATAATTACTAATCTTCTGGTAGCCACATAATTCAAAAAAATGATCACACCAAGGCAACGCAGGTGTATTGTCGTAGTGAAGGTGTGGAGTTGCGGGTTTCATTAATTGGCTGAACCAATGATGCTGCGTCGAAGTTACATCTAAATTGAGTTGCCAGCCAGACAACATCGTGATCTGGTCCATTTGGAATTTAAGTTGCAAAGTCTCCTTCAGTAATGTCTTGTAGACATCATCGGCGATACCGTATCTATTTTGTTTCATGAATTCTGTATGTGCCAGACCCACTGCAGTTAGTCCCTCGCAAGCAGCACTACATAACCCGCGGTAGGCAGCTTGTTGCAGTACGGCTGTTATAGAAACTGCGGAATTATCAGCTGTAGCTTTGTGTGAATTCACACCTTTTTTTATAGCATTAATAATTTTATTCATACGCTCAAGCGTTAGTACTTCACTCAAGAACGCATGCATCGCGACATCATAAATACTTACACGCGTCAATTCAATATCAGACAAGTTATCTCTGGTGGCCCTATCTGTTATTTGTACCAAGTTTTGCAACTTTTGGAATGACGTCATTTGCATTAGTCTAATGATTTGCCAAATACACTAGTTGCGAAAAATCAATGTTGTTTAAAAGTAATATTTTTTGATATACATCAATGATTTTCTAACGCCTTACGCCATCATGGCAACAGCTTCATTCTATTAATATTTTACGGGGTGCTTATGTTCAAACACATTTTATTAGCCACGGACGGATCTGTTGCTTCACAGCACGCAGCCAAATTAGCTGTAGGTTTGGCACGCTTACACAAGGCAAAATTAATGGCCGTGTATGTGATGGATCCGTATCCTTACCTAAGTATGGGCGAGTCAAATCCTTATGGCTTTCAAGCCTACATGACTGCAGCTCAGCAGCACGCTGCCCAAGCGCATGCGCAGGTTGAGGTACTGTGCACACAAGACGGTGCTGATGTAGCGCTAGAGGTGCGCGCCATTGAGAATGTTGCTACATCTACGGGTATAGTGCAAACTGCCCAGGATGAGGGCGCGGATTTGATTGTGATGGGCTCACATGGTCGCAGCGGTATTGCAAGATTGATGCTTGGCAGCGTTGCAAATAAAGTCGTGGCCGAATCTTTAGTGCCTGTATTAATCACACGCTAGAACTTTTCATTGATCGTATTGATGAATCTGCTTCTACGATGCTGCGCACCAAGGTACAGTGTTGTGCATAATGCTCATCCACAAACCCCAGCAAGAGGTCGTGAACAAAGCTAAGCCTGCAATACGGATCGCCCATTGACCTGTGCCTTTATGGCGAAGTCGCAGCCAAAGCCATGGCCCAGCCATTAAGGACACGCTGCTGCCCAATGCAAACAAGGCCATCACAGCCACTCCCTCCAAAATATTGCTAGTTAATGCTGCTACCAACAGTGCTGAATAGAGCAAACCACATGGCAGCAATGACCACAAAACACCTATCAACAACGGAGCACCGCCGCGCCCAGCACTTGTCACCTGCTGCACCTTACGCCATACAGTGCGGGCAGAATTTTCTAGCCATAATGGCTGGCGTGCTTGCCACAGCAGCATAAGTCCTAGAAATGCAGCTGCAACATGAAACAGCGTCCATACTGGCCGCACTATGAAAGAATATTGACTAAGCCAACCCAAGCCTTGCATCGACATAGCTGCAAAGCCACCCAAAGTAGAATAGCCCACCAATCTGCCCAACTGAAAAATCCACATTTGCCGTGTGTTCGTACCATTGCTAGCGCGCCCTATGCCTGCGCAAGCAGCGCCGCACATAGCTATGCAGTGAGGACCACCTGCAAGTCCCATCAGCAAAGCTGTTGCAGCCAATGTAGTTTGCATTACATCTTGCCTACCTTTTCTGCCGCTATCTGTGGGCGAGCAAGCCAGTAAGCTAAACCGCTGCAGACCATACTTACTAGCCAAAAACTAAAAAAAGCTAAAGTGTAGATATCTTGTCGTGATGGTTGTAAGGCATAAACTGGCCAATGCACCTCACTAGGGTCTACCACTGAAAAAACCAGCGCTTCCAACAAGCAGGCGGCTACAAATGCGGGCCACAAAATAAGCACCCATTGTTTAACACGACTTGGGGTTTGCACTTCAGGGTTGTGCATTGTTCTTACCTCCAGTTGCGCTGTGATTACGGCCGATTTGGGCGGGCTGCATGGGAGGTCGGGCAGTTTTCAATTGATTGCTAATTTCAAGTCCTACTGGATAACGGTCCTCTGGAACCACAGCATCCGGCCCGCGCATGATGTAGAACGCAGTAACAATACAGGCCAGCACGGCAGACAATGGCCCGCTGATAACCATCCATACGTAAGGTTCCTTCCACCAAGGTCGGGGATTTTCATCAGCTACTGACTTAACGTCAAAGGTATTAGTTGGTTTCATATTTGGAAATTTTTGCATCTAACTATTTTCGTACGCACAACCTCTCAACGTGGAACTAAAAACATTGACTTTTCAGTGGCGAACGCCTCCTGCACTCCATGGGCTGTCACCATGAAGATTATCGGATGCGTGCCTGCAGCAGTGGCGTTAAGTGGGATCTGCAGTCGCACCGGAAACCACTTTGCACTAGCAGCTTCCACCACAACATCAGTGCCAGACACGATACGTAAACCATCGACGCCCACTACACTCAACATGTATCTTTGATTGATCTCAGTTGCATTCATAATTTGCAATCGGTATACATTTTCAACCTCACCTTGTCCCACCATACGAGCCATTGCACCGCGGTCCCGGACTACATCAACCCTTAAGGGCGCTCGTGTCATCAAGCTCCACAGCATGGCAATGGTGATAGAACCCAAGACTGCTGAATAGATCAGTACCCTAGGGCGCAATACCCTGCGAAACATAGATGCACTGGAGAAGTTTTGGTCAACACCGTTCTGCGTGCTATTACGAATCAATCCAGGCGGGTAATGCATTTTTTCCATCACACCATCACACACATCGATGCAGGCTGAACAGCTTATGCACTCGTATTGCAGGCCATTGCGTATGTCAATGCCTGTTGGGCATACTTGTACACAGAGTGTGCAGTCAATGCAGTCGCCCAAGCCTTTAGCGTGGTATTGGTTTGGTGTATCACTGCGTGGGCGTGAACCTCGACCCTCGCCTCTGGCTTCATCGTAGGTGACTATTAAAGTATCCCGGTCAAACATGGCGCTTTGAAAGCGTGCATAGGGACACATATATTTGCATACTTGTTCCCGCATCCAACCAGCGTTGCCATAGGTAGCAAAGCCATAGAAAAGTATCCAAAATATTTCCCAGGATCCCAGTGACCAGGTTATAACTTCATTAGTTAAAATCTTAATAGGAGTGAAATAGCCTACAAAAGTGAACCCTGTCCACAGCCCAATCCCTAGCCAGACAGCATGTTTTGCACTCTTACGTGCAAATTTCTCAAACGTCAACGAACACTTATCTAACCGCATTCGGGTAACTCTATCGCCCTCTATTTTTCGTTCTACCCACATAAATATTTCGGTGTATACCGTTTGCGGGCAGGTGTAGCCACACCATAGCCGTCCTGCAATAGCTGTAAATAAAAAAAGTGACAGTGCACTGATCACTAACAAACCGGTAAGATATATTAGATCTTGCGGGTAAAGCACCATGTTGAAAATGTAGAATCGGCGCGCCGCTATATCAAACAGCATCGCCTGGCGGTCACCTACTGACAGCCATGGCAAACCATAAAAAACTAATTGGGTAGCCCACACCATAGCCCAGCGCCAATAGTTGAACCAACCTGTAACACTGCGCGCGTAAATTTTTCGCTCAGATTGGTAAAGAGATACCACTGCTGAAGAATCATCAGCCAACGCTAAAATTGGGATAACCCGCGGCGGTGCAGATTGTTTGCTAATTTGGTTTGCCACCTTGAACACTCTTTATCAAGGTGTTTTGTTTGGCGCGCTAACCGTCTCCACTGGCGCATTAGTCGCACTAGTAGTTAACGGTAAACTAGTAGCAGACAAGCTCAGTACATACGCGGCCACCACATGAATTTGCTGTGTTGTTAACTTAGCCGACTGGGCTGGCATGATATTATTTTTGCCATTTTTAATGGCATTCACAATCGCGGCTTCACCCCAACCGTACAGCCAATAATCATCTGCCAAGTTGGGAGCTCCTAACGCTTTGTTGCCCTTCCCGTCTACACCATGGCAAGCAGCACAAGTGGCGAAAAGTTTTTTTCCACCATAAGCTTTAATTTCATTATGAGGACTGCCTGACAAAGACAGAACATACTGCGCTAGCTCTTTAATTTCCGCATCTCCACCTACTGCTACACCCAAGGCGGGCATCACACCTGTGCGGCCATTAGTTATCGTGTTGATGATATGTGCCGGGCTGCGATCACCTAACCATGCTGCATTACCATTCGTCAAGTTTGGATATGAATTGCTGCCTTTAGCGTCTGAACCGTGACATTGCGCGCAGTTATTCATAAATATTCTCTCACCTAGCGCTAAGGCACGTGGATCTTTGGACAATACCTCAACAGGCTGAGCTGCAAACGTAGCATACAGCGGCGCAACTTGCGCCCGCAGTTGGTCTACCTCCTGTTTATATTCAGTATCGGTAGAAGACCAATTTAGAGTGCCTTTATAACTCCCTAACCCTGGAAAAAATACCAAGTACACCAAAGAAAAAACCACTGTCAATATAAATAGCCACATCCACCAACGCGGCAGCGGGTTATTAAGCTCACTCAAATTTTCATCCCAAACATGCCCCGTGGTGTTGTTATCGTTAGCTGCAGTTTTGCTATTTACATTGGCAGTACCTGCCCACCATAGTAAAACAGCGCACGCCACAATGGACACTAAACTGATAATTGCCACATACCATGACCAAAAAATGTTAATGAAATCACTCATGAGTTACTCCACTAATCAGAGCGGAATGGTAATTGGGCCGCATCATCAAATTGGTTCTTATGAGATGGAAGATATGCCCATACCCCTATTGCAATGAAGCCTGCGAAGGCAGCTACGGTTACCAAGATGCGCAGTAGATTAATGTCCATTAGTTTTCTCCTACTTCAGAGCCAACCCCAAACCCTGCAGGTAGGCCACCATCGCATCAAGCTCGGTCTTGTCTTTAAGTTGTGCAGGTGCTGTAGCGATTTCCGCATCGGTATAGGGCACACCCACCGCGCGCAAAGCCCGCATATGTCTTTGAATCGAGTCTGCATCAGCTGGAGTCTTTTCTAACCAAGGATACGCTGGCATGATGGATTCAGGTACTAAGTCACGCGGGCTGATCAAATGCAGGCGCTGCCATTCGTCGCTATATTTTCCGCCTACACGGTGCAGGTCTGGCCCGGTACGCTTACTACCCCATTGGAACGGATGGTCATAGACAAACTCGCCTGCAACTGAGTAGTGGCCGTAGCGCAACGTTTCAGCCACTAGTGGTCGGATCATCTGCGAGTGGCAGTTGTAGCAGCCCTCACGCACATAGATGTCGCGGCCTACGATTTTCAAGGGTGAATCTGGAACGATTCCTTTGATCGGCTGGGTGGTAGATTTCTGGAAAAATAGAGGGACGATTTCTACTAGCCCTCCTACCGCTAGCACGAGCAGAATTAACACGATCATTAGCGTATTGTTAGTTTCAATTTTTTCATGTGAGAAGGCCATATATTTACCAATTAAGCGTAAGTTGCGGTGGTTGGGATCTTGGCGTCAGATGGTCTACCTGCGCGCACTGTCATGAACACGTTCCAAGCCATGATCAGCATGCCAGTCAAATATAGAATTCCACCAAAAAAACGTACTATGTAAAAGGGGTAGGTTGCTTTCACGCTTTCAACAAAAGTGTATGTCAGTGATCCATCTGGGTTGATGGCCCTCCACATCAGCCCCTGCATCACACCGGCAATCCACATAGCAGCGATATAGAACACAATGCCTATGGTGGCGATCAAAAAATGTAGTTCAATTGCTTTGACACTGTGCATTTTGGTTAGCCCAAACAAACGGGGAAATAGAAAGTACAACGCGCCCATAGAAATGAACCCCACCCAACCAAGCGTGCCGCCGTGCACGTGGGCAATATTCCAATCGGTGTAGTGAGACAGCGCGTTAACCGTTTTAATTGACAACATCGGCCCCTCAAAGGTAGCAATGCCATAAAAGGACAACGCCACTATCATGAAACGGATAATCGGGTCATCTCGTAACTTATGCCACGCGCCTGATAATGTCATCACTCCATTAATCATGCCGCCCCAGCTCGGTGCCAAAAGAATCAAAGAAAAGACAACTCCCAACGATTGCGTCCAGTCGGGTAATGCGGTGTAGTGCAAATGATGAGGGCCAGCCCACATATACGTAAAAATCAACGCCCAAAAGTGGACGATAGATAGTCGATACGAATATACAGGCCGTTCAGCTTGCTTGGGAATGAAGTAGTAAACGATGCCCAAAAATCCAGCGGTCAATAAAAACCCCACAGCGTTATGACCGTACCACCATTGCACCATCGCATCTTGTACACCAGCATAAGCTGAATAAGATTTCATCCAGCCTGCAGGTACTACAGCAGCGTTCACAATGTGCAGCATAGCCACGGCAAGAATGAAAGCACCATAGAACCAATTGGCTACGTAAATATGGCGTACTTTGCGCAACCCGATGGTGCCAAAAAATACAATCGCATAAGCTACCCACGTCAGAGCGATCAAAATGGCAATTGGCCACTCTAGCTCAGCGTATTCTTTGCCGCGTGTATAGCCCATGGGTAGTGA
>JANOSN010000130.1:0-6277 GCA_031415895.1 Polaromonas sp.
AGTTCACAGTGCCTGCTCAGCAGCTTTTAGACTGGTGCGCTGATGGTACGGTCACTGATGCCAAAACCATGACTTGCGCTGTACACCTAGCCAACCATCTAAGTGGTAAGCGCCCCATGGCCTGGCAGGCGACGCCGCGCACAATAGCGCCTGCTGGCCGCGTTGATAGCACCGGCTAGAGCAGGGCGCTCAGTATGAAAGTGTTAGACCTGCATTGCCAGCAAGCGCACAGTTTTGAAGGTTGGTTTGGTTCTGAAGACGATTTTCAGAGCCAGTTGGGGCGCGGCTTGGTGCAGTGCCCTATGTGTGGCGACGCCAAGATTACGAAAAAGCTCTCTGCGCCGCGCTTAAATCTTTTGGGCTCACGCATGAATGCCCAGACGCAAGCTACGTCTGGGCAAGCTGGCCAAGCCGCAGAGGATGCTACAGAAACGACTGCGGATAATGATGCTATTAAGCCGAATTCGGTATCAGCACCAGCCACCCCACCCAGCGGCAATCGCACACTAAGCCCAGCTTTGCAAAACATGGTGCAAGACCCGCAGTTTCAAGCGGCTTACCTGCACATGGCCCGCAGCATCATGGCTAACACTGAAGACGTAGGCAGCCAGTTTGCCCAAGAGGCTCGCAAGATGCACTACGGCGAAGCAGACGAACGTGCTATTCGCGGCCAAGCTACACGCGATGAAGCGCTAGAGCTGCTAGATGAAGGTATTGACGTGTTACCGCTAGTCTTGCCTGATGCGCTTAAAGGCACTTTGCAATAGTGAGTTGAGTCCTGCATGCTATAGAAGTAATAGCTGTATGAGCAATGAATACTTGGACTACTGGCATATTTCGTTGGTAAATTGTGCTTTTTATCTTAGTCTTATGTCTTTGCTTGTGTTCTGGGTATTGGTACGCGAACTTTCACTGCGTAAACTGCAACGCCGCCAGCTTGGCATACACGCCACCTTGTTGCACCAATGCATCGTGCTTACCCACCTCGACAATACGTCCATGCTCCATCACCACAATACGGTCGGCTTGCTGCACAGTGGCTAGCCGATGGGCTATGACTAGGGTAGTACGGCCTTGCATGGCACGTTCTAGGGCGGCTTGCACCATGTGCTCGCTTTGCGCATCTAGCGCGCTGGTGGCTTCGTCTAGCAGCAAGATGGGGGCGTTTTTTAGCATTGCCCGGGCTATGGCAATGCGTTGGCGCTGCCCGCCTGATAAGCGCACGCCGCGCTCACCTAAAAAGGTGTTGTAGCCTTCGGGCAACTTGCTTAAAAACTCATCGGCAAACGCATCTTTAGCGGCAGCTAGCACCTGGGCATCAGTGGCCGATGGCCTGCCGTAGCGAATGTTTTCCATCGCGCTGCTAGAAAAAATTACCGCATCTTGCGGCACCACGGCAACTGCATCTCGCAGCGCGGTTAATGACAAATCTGCCAGCGGCGTGCCATACAACTCAAGCGCACCGCTTTGGGGGTCATAAAAACGCTGCAGCAGCTGAAACACTGTTGTCTTGCCAGCGCCGCTCTCGCCCACTAGCGCCACCGTCTCACCCGGGGCTACGCGCAGACTGATGTCGAACAGCGCAGGCTGCGTGGGGCGCGATGGGTAGTGAAAGTTAATTGCTCTTAATTCAATAGCTGCTTGAGCAGTAGATACTTGGACTACAGGGCTGTTTTGCTTAGAAATAATGCGTGATGGTGCATGCAACAACTCCATTAACCGCTCGGTGGCGCCAGCAGCACGCAGCAGGTCGCCATATACCTCGCCCAGCACTGCAAACGCACTGGCAAGAATAATGACATACACCACCGTTTGCCCTAAATGCCCAGCGGTAATTTTGCCCTGCATCACCGCCTGCGTGCCTTGGTACAGGCCCCACAGCAGCGCAGCACTGGTAGCGATAATGATAAAAGCCACCAAACTTGCGCGCGTTTTATTGCGTCGGATGGCGGTTAAAAAAGCGTTTTGTGTCGATGCATCAAAGCGGGCAGATTCTCGTTTTTCCGCCGTATAGCTTTGCACTACGGGTATAGCGTTTAGCACCTCGGCGGCAATGGCGCTGCTGTCGGCCATGCGGTCTTGGCTGGCGCGCGACAGCTTGCGCACCCTGCGGCCAAACCACAGCGCGGGCAGCACAATCAACACCAAAATAACCAGCACCTGCGTCATCACACGCGGGTTGGACCACACCAACATGCCCAGTGCCCCTAGGCCCATTACCGCGTTGCGCAGCCCCATGCTCAGCGATGAGCCTACTACCGACTGCACCAGCGTAGTGTCAGCAGTCAGGCGCGACAGCACCTCACCTGTTTGCGTGGTTTCAAAAAACTCAGGCGACTGGTGCAGTACGTGGCCATACACCGCGTTGCGCAGGTCAGCGGTTACCCGCTCGCCCAGCCAACCGACCATATAAAACCGCGCAGCGCTAAACAAGCCCAGCGCTACCGACACTGCAAACAATTCAAAAAAGTGGTTGCGCAGCACCAGCAGGCTAGCGCCTTTGTCTGCATCGCTCGCGCCCGAAGTCAGCCCACCATCAATTAGCCCCCGCAGCGCCACCGGAAACACCAATGTAGCCACCGCGGCCAACACCAAGAACAGCCCCGCCAAGGCAATACGCCCGCGGTAGGGTTTTAAAAACGGCAGCAAACCCGAAAGCGAACGCGGCTGGCCTTTGGGTTTATCGTTGTTTGGAGACATGGATGATGGTAGATGCTACTTAAATAATAGCTGCCTGAGCAGTAAATACTTGGACTATCAGTCAGTTTAACCTGATTAGCCAGTGCCTCAGATGCTGAAAAATAACCGTTCGGGCTGAGCTTGTCGAAGCCCTCATAAACCCTTCGACAAGCTCAGGGTGAACGGGCTGGTTATCTGAGGCATCTGGCTAATCAGGCTAATCAGGCAGTTTAATAGGTATTTAGATAAGTTTTAGTGCAAATTCTTCATGCTACCGGGTTTGATGCTGCGGTATTGCCCGTCTTCAATCACATCGTCGGCTGCATCGTCCGCAGCGGCGCTGTAGTTGCCTATTTTGAAAAAGCCTACGCCTGCGCTGCCGCTGCCTACTTCGTCTTGCGTGGCTTCGCGGATGGCGTTGACTTTAAGGTGCAGGCGAATGGCGATGCCGGCTAGCGGGTGGTTGGCGTCTAGCACCAAGTGGTCGGGGTAGACCTCGGTGACGGTGTATAGCAGGTCTTGCGGTGCGTCGGGGTTGCAGCCGGGGGGCAGGCCCTCAAAGCTTTGGCCTTCTTGGATGTCTTTGGCAAACAGCTTGCGCGGCTCTAAAAAAATCAGCTTGTCGATAAAGTCGCCAAAAGCGTCTTCGGGCTCCAGGTGCAGCTTGAGGGTGTCGCCAACTTTATGGCCCTGCAGGGCGGCATCGATCTTGGGCAGCAGGTCAACGCCGCCTACGTAGAACTCTACGGGCTCGTCCAACACGTCTAGCTCTTCGCCTAGGGTGTCAGTCAGCGTCCAGGTCAGGGCCACTACGCATTGTGGGGTGATGTGTGCAAGAGGGGTGTGATTTTGGTCATTCATAGGGCAGAATTGTCCCATGAATGTACAAACCCCTATCGCACTGCTAGGCGGCATCTCGCCCGAACTGTTTATGGCCAAATTTTGGCAAAAAAAACCATTGATCATTCGCGCTGCCGTGCCAGGCATGCAGCCGCTGGTGGGGCGTGACGATTTGTTTGCGATGGCAGCTAACGAGGCAGTAGAGTCGCGGCTGATTGAGCAAAAAAACGGCCAGTGGAGTTTTGCACATGGGCCGTTTGCCAAAACCCCGCCACTTAAGCGCCCCGACTGGACGCTGCTAGTGCAGGGTGTAGACCTGCACCACAACGGAGTGCACGATTTACTAAAGCAGTTTCGATTTGTGCCCGATGCGCGGCTAGATGATTTGATGATCTCGTACGCCAGCCTTGGCGGTGGCGTGGGCCCGCATTTTGACAGCTACGACGTGTTTTTGTTGCAAGCCGCTGGGCGTCGCCGTTGGCGCATTGGGGCACAAAAAGACTTAAGCCTGCGCGATGATGTGCCACTTAAAATTTTGGCTAACTTTAAGCCCACGCAAGAGTTTGACCTAGAACCCGGCGACATGCTGTACCTGCCCCCGCGCTACGCACACGCCGGCGTAGCGCTAGACAACGACTGCCAAACGTATTCCATCGGCTTTCGCGCCCCCAGCACCGAGGAGCTAGCGCGTGAACTAATGCACCGCGTGGCCGATGAGATTGAAGACGAAAGCTTGTACGCAGACCGCACGCAAGCTGCCACCGCGCAGCCTGGTGCGATACCTGTTGAACTACAAAACTTTGCACAGCAGGCTGTGGCTAAAGCATTGCAAGACGGCACCTTAATGCAGCAAATACTGGGTGAATATTTGACAGAGCCCAAGCACAATGTGTGGTTTGAGGCTGCACAGCCCGAGTCACCTAAGGCTAAATCTAGCAAGCCAAAACCTTTGGGCGCTGTGCGTTTAAACCGTGCCAGCCGCATGATGTATGACGCTGGGCATGTGTACCTTAACGGCGATAGCTGGAAGGTAGCGGGCAAAGACGCTAAGCTGCTGCGCACACTGGCAGACCAGCGCGTGCTGGCTGCAGGCGTGGTGGCTGCAGCGTCGGTGCAGTTGCAGGCAGCGTTGGCGCAATTTATAGAGCAGGGGTGGCTGCACCATGACTGATGCTGTGCCGTCATCACCAACACCATTACCAGCAGCAGCGCAGGGGTCGCTTGGAGTAAGCCCGTTTGAGGGCCGAACGGCTTTTCAGCAACTGGTGCGCGATGCCTTGGCTACAGCTGCGCGCGAGGGCTGGCGCGAGTTGCTGCTGTGTGATGCCAGTTTTGAAGACTGGCCGCTGGGCGAGCGTGCGGTGATTGAGTCATTACAAGCGTGGAGCCAATCAGGCCGACATTTCACGTTATTGGCTAAGCGGTTTGACACGGTGCTAGCCAAGCACCACCGTTTTGTGACATGGCGCGGCCAGTGGAGCCACATCATCGAAGCGCGTGCGGTGCCTAGTGCCGATGCTGCTGAGTTTCCGTCGGCCATTTACTCGCCCAACTGGGTCATGCGCAGGCTAGATGTTGTGCGTTGCAAAGGGGTGTGTGGCAGCGAAGCCGCGCGCCGTGTAATGCTGCGTGAGGAGCTAAACGAGTGGAAAGCTAAGAGCAGCCCGGCGTTTGCGGCTACGGTGCTTGGTTTATAGTGTTTTACTAGTCTAATGTGCTGGTAGTCCAAGCATTTATTAGGTTTGTAGCTATTAAATCAATAGTAATGACTAATAAAAACAATCTGGACACAAGCCCCGATACCGCGTATTACCGCCAATCAAAACCTGCTCACCCTCTCGAATACGCTGTCCATCGTCTGAAAACCTAGCGTTCATACTGGCCTTTTTGCCGCATTCGCAGATCGTCTTCATCTCTTCGATATCGTCTGCCAACACCAGTAGCGTTGCAGCACCTGCAAACGCATTGCCTTGAAAATCACTGCGCAGGCCGTAGCACATTACCGGGGTGTCAAAAGCGTGGGCCCAGCGGTGCAGTTCTTCTACTTGCGCTGTAGTTAAAAACTGCGCTTCGTCAATTAGCACGCAGGCTAATTTGGAGATCCATTTGTCTTGCTGCGCATGCGCAATACGCTCGGCCATGCTGTGGCTAGCGTTAAATGTGATAGCCTCGCGCGACAAGCCCAAGCGTGAGGAGATTAGGCCTTTGCCGTCACGGTTGTCTAGCTCCGCCGTCAGTAGCACCACGGCCATGCCGCGCTCTTCGTAGTTGTACGCTGCTTGTAGCAGCGAGGTGGATTTGCCAGCATTCATTGCGGCGTAGCGAAAATACAGTTTAGCCATATAAAGTGTCTTGGTTAGGCCAAGCTTACCGCACATAATGGCGGTAAATCTTTTGGAGCTTGCCGATGGCTATTTTTAATCAAGATGCGCTGAACCCCGGTGTTAAAAAACGCGAAGTGTTTGGCTGGGCCATGTATGACTTTGCCAACTCGGGCTATACCACGGTGGTGATTACGGCGGTGTTTGCGGCGTATTTTGTGGGCGGTATTGCCAAGGGCGCTGAGTGGGCCACTTTTGCCTGGACGCTGGCGCTCAGTATCTCGTATGCGATTGTCATGCTGACCATGCCCAGCTTGGGTGCGATAGCCGATATGCGCGCGGCTAAGAAAAAGTTGCTGATGCTGTTTACTGCAGGCTGCGTGCTGTCTACAGCGGCCTTGGCATTTGCTGGGCCAGGCAGTGTGGCGCTGGCGTTT
>JANOSN010000131.1:0-6071 GCA_031415895.1 Polaromonas sp.
AGGCCACCTAATTTTAGAAAATCAGCTATGAAAACAATTAAGGTGGCTCTAGCAGGCGCGGGGGCTTTTGGCATCAAGCATATTGAGGGCATTAAAAATATTGACGGCGTAGAAGTCGTCTCATTAATCAGCCGCGACTTAGAAAAAACCAAAGAAGTGGCTGCTAAATACGGCATTGCCCACACTACGACTAATTTGGCAGACAGCTTGGCACTTAAAGAAGTAGACGCTGTTATTTTGTGCACGCCCACGCAAATGCACGCTGCGCAAGCCATAGCCTGCATGCAGGCGGGTAAACATGTGCAGGTAGAAATTCCGTTGGCCGACAGCTGGGCTGCCGCGCAGGCCGTGGTCGACATGCAAAAGACCACTGGCCTAGTGGCCATGTGTGGCCATACGCGCCGCTTTAACCCAAGCCACCAGTACGTGCAAAAGCAAATCGCTGCAGGCAAGTTCAACATTCAGCAGATGGACGTGCAAACTTACTTTTTTCGCCGTACCAACATGAACGCTTTGGGCCAAGCGCGCAGCTGGACAGACCATTTGCTTTGGCATCACGCTGCGCACACGGTAGATTTGTTTGCCTACCAGTGCGGCAGCCCGATTGTCAAAGCTAACGCCTTGCAAGGCCCCATTCATCCCGCCCTGGGCATTGCCATGGACATGAGCATTCAGCTTCAAGCGGCCAACGGTGCTATTTGCACATTGAGCTTAAGCTTTAACAACGATGGCCCTTTGGGCACTTACTTTCGCTACATCGGTGATACGGGCACTTACTTAGCCCGTTATGACGATTTGTTCAACGGCAAAGACGAAAAAATTGACGTGAGCCAAGTCGATGTCAGCATGAACGGCATAGAGCTGCAAGACCGCGAGTTTTTTGCTGCTGTCCGAGGTGGCCGCGAGCCTAACAGCAGTGTAGGCAATGTATTGGCGTGCTATAAAGTGCTGCACGATCTTGAGCAGCAATTGAATGGGTAAGGTAGTTACTATCAATTTAATAGCTGCTTGAGCAATAAATACTTGGACTACAAGCATATTTGATAGGTAAAAAGATGTTAAAGCGTCGTATTGGCCAGTTTTCAGTAGCGTCCATCGGGCTGGGTTGCATGAACCTAGATCACGCGTATGGCCCCTCAGTGAGTCCAGAGCAGGGCGAGCGCGTGCTGCTAGGCGCGCTGGATGCAGGCTATGATTTTCTCGATACCGCCACTTTGTATGGCGGTGGTAAAAACGAAACCCGCATTGGGCAAGTGCTAGCAAAGCACCGCAATCGCTACGTGTTGGCTAGCAAGTGCGGCATGGCGATGGTGCAGCAAAACGACGGTTCGTTCAAACGGGTGATCGACGGCCACCCTGTCACGATCAAAAAGCAATGCGAAGACAGCCTGCGCCGCTTAAACACCGACGTAATTGACCTGTACTATTTGCACCGCTGGGACAAAAGCGTGCCGATTGAAGACACCGTAGGCGCATTGAGCGATTTAGTCCGCCAAGGCAAAATTCAAGCCATTGGGTTATCTGAGGTAGGTGAAGTTACTTTGCGCAAAGCCCATGCGGTGCACCCCATTGCGGCGTTGCAAACTGAGTATTCGCTGTGGACGCGTGATGCTGAGATAGCTGTGCTGAAAGCTACACAAGAGTTGGGTATCGCTTTCGTAGCGTTTAGCCCAGTGGCGCGCGGGTTTTTGTGTGGGCTGCGCGATGTAAGCGGCCTAGATGCCAAAGACATTCGCCGTACGATGGGGCGTTTTCAGGGTGATGATTTTGTCGCCAACTTGAAGCTACAAGACAGCTATGCACGCATTGCGCGGCAGCTGGGTTGCACTCAGGCGCAGTTGGCATTGGCGTGGCTCATACAGCGCGCGCCACATATCGTGTCCATCCCTGGCACTACGAATACAGCGCACATGCAAGACAACTTTTCTGCACCAAATATTTCACTCAACGCAGATACCTTGCAGCAGCTAGATGCGCTGATTAACCCATTTAGCGTGCAGGGCATGCGCTACGACAAGCAGTCGCAGTCTGAGGTGGATACCGAATACTTGGCTTGAGAATACTTGGCTTACTATCAAATTCGTAGCTGTCTGAGCAATGAATACATGGACTATCGGCACTTTCTATTGGTAAACGTGCTGTTTTAGATCTTTTGAAGCCATTGCTTTGCTACTCGCTCTGTTTCGTTATTCTGGGATATTGCCTACTATGCCGTAGGGCTATCGCCACCCAAACACGGGCCCTGCGGGCAAGCATCTGCGGTGCTCGACACGGGGGAAATTTAGGAACTCGCTGCGCTTGTATAGTGAAGGTGCTGGGAGCGATATGTCCCGCCGCCCGCCCAAGGTAAACAGGGACACCATGCATTGCCACAGGGGAGTCCGCCCCCGACCTAAGCAACAAAGCAAAATACTATAAATTCAATAGCAAAGTAAGTAATAAATACTTGGACTACAGCACTAAATCATTCCCTAATACCTAGTTTTAATCAACCTCAGGTGTAAATGCCAACAAGGCCTGACAAGTAAGATCTGCCAACTGTGCAATGCGTGTTACTTGTGCTTCTGCAGTGGCAGGCCAGGTGTTTTCATTGCAACTCTCTTCTAACTGATAACAAGCAGCTACCAAGCTACGTGCCCCTACGTTGGATGATGCGCCTTTCAGCGCATGCAATGCCAGACACAACTGAGCAGCGCTACAGCCAGGCAAGGTGGCTTCAATGGCTGTAATACGCGTGGGCAGATCGGCGATGAATAGCGCAATGACATCGCGAGCCATGGTGCGGCGTGCGTCATCAAATTCTTTAAATTGGTCTAAACGGCTCCAGTCAATCAGGTCAGACTTAGCGGCAGGCGCAGATAGCGTAGGGTGATCTTGGCCAGCGGGAAATGCCCCATCTGTTGGCGCAGACGCATATCGCTCTAGAGCATGCGCTAGCTCATCAATACGCAGCGGTTTAGGTAAAAACCCAAGCATGCCTGCATCTAAGCAACGCTGGCGGTCTTCTTCCATCACAGACGCGGTCAGTGCAATCATAGGTGGCGCGGCAGCGCCGTAAGTGCTGATGATTTGTCGCGCTGCAGCGTAGCCGTCCATCACAGGCATGTTGGCATCCATCAAAATAGCGGCATACGGCTGCAGTTGTGCAAAAGACTGCTCCACCATGGTTATAGCCTCTTGGCCGTTGTGCGCTATGCGGGCCTCGTAACCCAGTTTAGCTAGCATGGCCAAGGCCACTTTGAGGTTCACTGCGTTATCGTCGGCTACCAAAATATGCTGGTACTTGGCAATTACAGTTGAATTGATAGCTGAAAGCGTAGGTGCAGTTTGTGTACTGCTAGCGCGAATCAACGCGTCAAACAACTGCGACTGGCGGTAGGGCTTGAGCAGCACGGCATCAAACATAGCTGCCACATCACCCGCTGGAGCCATGCCCGAAGTCAGTAGCACGATGTTGGCTTCTGGCTGGGTATGCCGCAATGTCTTGGCAAAATCATAGCCGTCCATATCAGGCATGTGCATGTCGACCACGATGACCTTGGCAGTATGGGTAGCCAGCCAGTCTAGGGCGTTTTTTGCACGTTCAAACTGCACTGTGTGCATGCCCCAGCGTTTGACTTGTTTATCTAAAATACGCAAGTTCAAAGCCGTGTCGTCGATCAGAACCGCACGCTCGCCGTTTAAGCTGGCCATGTAATACGACGAGGTGGCCGACGGCTCTTGCGCATCAGCGCGCTGCAGTGGTGCGGTAAACCAAAAGGTAGAACCCTCGCCCAGAGCAGATTCCAGCCCAACGTTGCCGCCCATGAGGTGCGCCAAGCGTTTGCAAATGGCCAAGCCTAGGCCTGTGCCGCCATAGCGCCTAGCTGTAGAGGTATCAACCTGGCTAAAAGATTGGAACAAAGCACCTTGCCGGTCCAGTGGAATGCCAATGCCAGTGTCTTTAACGCGAAATTCAAGCAATGCATTGTTTTGATTGGCGGTGTCACTCAAAGCGTTCACACTGACTAGCACTTGGCCATGTTCGGTGAATTTAATGGCATTGTTGATGAAGTTCAGCAGCACTTGGCGAAGGCGCGTGACGTCACCAAGCACCCAAGCGGGCACATTTTCATTAATATCAATCAGCAGCATGATTTTTTTCTCGCGCGCACGTGTGGCTGCAATATCACAAGCATCTTCTATGGTGGTTTGCAGGTTCAGTGGTTCATTTTCTAAGTCAAGTTTGCCAGATTCGATTTTAGAAAAATCCAAAATATCGTTGATAACACCCAGCAGCTGGTCGCTAGACACCTGCATGGTGTGCAGATAATCTTTTTGCTCTATGTTCAAAGGTGTGTCGGCCAACAAACTGGTCATGCCCACCACGCCGTTAAGAGGCGTGCGAATTTCATGGCTCATGGTGGCTAAAAACGATGCCTTAGCGCGCGCTGCAGCTAGTGCGTCCTCGCGCGAAGCTTCCAGCTCTTGGGTGCGTTGCTCGACACGTTCTTCTAAGTGTTCATTAGCGTCGCGCAAAGCGAGGGCTTGTTGTTCGATCTCGCCGCGTTTAGCTTTAATCTCGAGCGCGCTGTCGTGCATGGCAAGTGACAGGCTGCGCACCTCTGCAATTTGCGCCTTGCCCTGCACCTGCGGTACCAGCCCTTGGCCCAGTGCTTCAGCTGCCTCGGTTAGCCTGGCAAAGCGGCGGCTTAGGCTATAGGCAAACCAAGTGGCTGCAATAGCGCCTAAAGCCAATACCAGCAAAGTGACATAGACCGATTGTTGAATCGAGCTACGCGTCTCGCCTGCAAAATCGCTATCTGGAGCAGCCACAATCATGTTCCACTGCAAGCCCTCAGATTTGCCAAACGGGCGCATGGCGGCAATAATTTTTTCGCTATCCACTGGGTTAATAAACGACTGCATTTTCAATGGATCGCTAGCGGTTGCAGGGCGTTCCTGCAGTGCGATGAAGGCTGCGTAGGCCTGACGCATGGTCAAATTGCTGCTCTCACTGGGTTTGAGGCGCCGTAATTGGCCATCGACGGATGTGAATAAATCTTCTGCGGTTGACGTAGCTACCAAATAGCCTTGTTCGTCCACCAGCATGGCGATACCGTGCTCGCTGATTTTTTGCGCTTGCAAACGCTTAGTTAATGTTTTAAGAAATAAATCAACACCCACTACACCAAAGATTTGGCCTTGTTCGTCCACCACAGGCTGGGCTAAGGTCACTAGCAACTGGCCCGTCGAGGCTGAGGGATAGACCGTTGTGTAGCTGCGGGCTTTTTTGGCTACCGCGCCGCTGTACCAAGGACGCATGCGGGGGTCGTAAGGCTTGACCTCAGGCGCTAGCTCTTGACTGCGGTCTAGGGGCTGGCGTGCAGCAAAATACCGCCGTGTTTGTGCTGCAGCTGGCTTAACGTGTATTTTCAAACGATTTTGGGCGGTATCACCCGTGTCTTGCACGCCATAAAAAGCGCCTTGCGCATCGCCAAAATATAAAAACGATACCTCAGGCAGCATGCGTGCCAGCGAGAAGGCAAAGTCTTCAAAATTTTGGGGTTGCGCCATCATGGTTTTTACATGGGCGGTTTGTTCTGCAGTGGGTTGGCTGCGCAGTAGGCCGTTGAGCAGGGAGTGCGCTTGCTGCAAATGCGTCTCAGTATCTAGCTGTACGCGGTAAGCCACGTCGTTGATAATTTTGTTGGACAGTTTGTCTACGTTTTGCAGCGTGCTGGTGTACATCAATCCCCCCACCAGTGTGGCGGGCAGCAAGGCAAACACCAATAAGCTACAAATTAATATCGTGCGCAAACGCCACGCGCGTGGCGTGCTGGGTGTAGGTGTGGGAAAGTCGGTTGGAGACATAGGTTAAATGCAGTTCAAGAGCCCTATCTTGCCTGCAGGCGTCGCGCATTACCAGACTAAATAGACTGCTTTGAGGCAAAGCACACAGATAGGTCGCTTAAAGTAGCTTTTTTTAGACGCGCTATGGCCAACAGGCTGCTGTCTAGAAAGTAATTTGCTTGAAGCCCAACTAGTTAACGAGCTATTTTGTTTGCGCTATCAGCACCACATCACGGCCG
>JANOSN010000132.1:0-8932 GCA_031415895.1 Polaromonas sp.
CGACAACAGGGCTTTTGTCTGCCGCTAATTGGTAATTGATGTAATCGGCCATTGTGCTGCCCCAAAACTTGTACAAGTTAGCGCCTTGTGCATTGGACAGCTTAGTGCCCATTTCCAGGCGATAGGGTTGCATATAGTCTAGTGGGCGCAGCAGGCCGTACAGGCCGCTGAGCATGCCAACATGTTGCTGCGCCCATTGCAAATCGTCACCGCTAAAAGTGGCAGCATTCAGGCCGTCGTACACATCACCGTTAAACGCCAAAATAGCTTGCTTAGCATTTTTAGCGCTGAACTTGGGTGACCACGCGGCATAGCGCGCTACGTTCAATGCTGACAATGCATCGCTCAAGTCCATCAGCTGCGCAATGCGTTGTGGCGAATAGGTTTTCAGCACATCGATCAATTGGGCAGACTGCTTGGTGAACTGCGGCAGGGTGTGCGGCACATCTTTAGGCACTGCGGTCTCGTAGTCCAGCGACTTGGCAGGAGATAGTAAAAAAAACATAAATTTTATTGTGCCGTATCGCTGTCTTTAAAGCCTACCAAGGGGGATAAAGGCGCAAACTGACCGGGGCGTTTCTCTTGCATGGCTTTCACAGCTTCGTGTACGTGCGCGTTGCTCCAAATACCGGCTTGCAGCCAGCCCATTTGTTTTAAAGCGTCTTCGGTTGCGTGGTCACGCGCATAGTGGATGGCTTGCTTGGTGCCCCAAATAGCCACGGGTGGTTTGGCTGCAATCTCAGCAGCTGTAGCCAGTGCTCCAGCCAGCATAGCCTGCTGCGTGTCAAACACTTCGTTGACCAGACCATACGCCATCGCCTTAGCAGCGGGCATGCGGCGGCCTGTGTAGGCATATTCTTTGACAATGGCTTCGGGGATGAGCTTGGGCAAGCGCTGCAAGGTGCCTACATCGGCCACCATGCCAATGTTGATCTCTTGAATGCAAAAGAACGCATCAGCTGTGGCATAGCGCAGGCAGCAGGCGGTCACCATGTCTACTGCACCACCGATGCAGCCACCTTGGATAGCAGCGATCACCGGGATGCGCAAATTCTCCAGCTTGGTGAAAGTGCTTTGCATGTCGGTGAGCAGGTCAAACACGGCGGCGCGCCCCTCGGGTGTTTGGTCGTTCATGGCAATGGCGCTGCCAAATACCTCAAGCGCCATGCCTGCGCTGAAATGTTTGCCGGTAGACGACAGCACCAGGGCGCGTGCCGAGCCTTGGCGGTGAATGTGGGTGAGCACGTCATCTAGCTCGCGCCAAAACTTCGGGTGCATGGTGTTGAGCGCTTCAGGGCGGTTCATCACCAAGTGGGCAATGTGATCGGTCTGCGTGAGCGTAAAGCAGGCCAATGTGGGGAGTGTGAGTGCAGAAGATTTAGGCATCTGGCTATTTTGCCAGCTTGCCGGGCGCTGCTACTTGCACGGCGACTACAAAGGCTTTAAATGCCCGCCGCCTTACGTAGCGTGTTCATGCGGTCTACGGGTTTGAGCACCATGGTTTTGAGCTCAGCACCTTGCATTACGGTAAGCTTGACTTCAGTGTCAGGCGCTGCGCGGTCCCACAGTTTTTTGTAAAACGCTTCTAGCGTGGTCACTTTGGTGTCGTCTATGGCCAGCACCACATCGCCAGCTTGTAGGCCAGCGGCTTGGGCGGGGCTGTCCGTGTTGACCCGCACAATTTGCACGCGGCCACCTTGCTCGCTAGACGTTAAACCTAGCCAAGGGCGTTTGGATAGCTTGCTACTGCCTGTAGTTGTCAGCTCTGACATGATGGGTTTGAGCAAGTCCACCGGTACAAACATATTGCCCGGCAAGCGCTGATTAACACCCATCGAATCTAAAACAAACAAACTGCCTATGCCCAGCAGCTCACCGCGCTGGTTAAACAGCGGTGCGCCAGAGTGGTTTTCAACTGGCGGGCTGGTAAACAGGGCGTTGTCGATATGGTATTCCCAATAGCCTGAAAAAGGGCGTTGGCTGACCAGCTGGGTCATGTTCACATCGGCTTCGTTGGCAGGTTGCGCGCCGATGCTCGCCATCAGCGAATCGCCTGTTTTGCTGCCACTGGCTGCGCCCATCACTACTGGGGTGATAGCGCGCAGTGGCACCAGAGCTCGGATCAGGCCAAACCCTGTGGCCCCGTCGTAGGCGACCACTCGGGCGGGCACCGTCTTTTTGTCTTGCGTTACGATTTGGATGGTTTCTGCCTCTAACAACAGATAGCCAATCGTTAGCACCAAGCCGTCAGGCCCAATGACCACGCCAGAGCCTGTGCGCCGTTGGCCTAAAGTTAGCGCCGAGCGCGCGCCTTCGGCTGCAGTGGTGCGCACACCTACTACGGCTTGGTTTGCACGGGTCAGCGCGTCAATGGTTTCTTGGGTGCTGGGGCTGGTAGATACCGTAGGCGCATTTGCCGCGTGGGCTGCGGTTATCTCCTGTAGGCCTACTAATAGACTAAGCGCGGTCAATAAGAGCAGTGCTTGCCTCACACGCTGTAATGTGTTGTGGTTTAAGGCTTGGCGCAGTGTGGGCATAGTGGGCTCCGCTAATTAATTTACATGTTGCGCCAATTTACGGCCTAAATCAAGACTGTTAAAAACCGTACGCCATTTCAGGGCAATGGTCGAAATACAACTAATTACTTTATTTTGTTCAAGTTATGAATTCCCTTTAAAAGTTAGTGCGCACACACATTATTTCAACGATTATCCGAATTTGGTAGAATAAGAGCGCATGCAATTGAGAATTTATGCATAAAGCGGGCTGAAAAATCCACGATATGAGACACCCACAGGCTGTCCACCGTTGATCCACAGCCCGCCCACAACAACTGCCCAAAGCTATCCACACAAATGTGGATAAGTTGTGTATAAGATCTTGTTGCTAGGCGGCAACGACTAAAATTTCATAAATTTTGGTGTGTGCCAGACGCGCTTTTTGCCTACAATGAAAGTCCAACTATCGCAGTTGCCAAAGATTGTTGGTTTCGGGGCGCGTCACCTTATTGGACGCGCCCCTTTTTCTTGTGTGCTCTGGTCGCGCTGTGGCAAGCCCTTGTAGATCAAGCACTTATTGAACTAGTTTAAGAAATTCGTTGATGAATCACATCAGAAATTTTTCCATCATTGCCCACATCGATCACGGCAAATCCACGCTGGCTGATCGGCTCATCTCACGCTGCGGCGGGCTTGAAGAACGCGACATGAGCGCGCAAGTACTCGACTCGATGGATATTGAGAAAGAGCGTGGGATAACTATTAAAGCGCAGACTGCTGCGCTGCAATACAAAGCCAAAGACGGCAACACCTACAACCTTAATTTGATCGACACACCGGGTCACGTTGACTTTAGTTATGAAGTCTCGCGCAGCTTGTCGGCATGTGAAGGCGCGCTGCTGGTAGTGGACGCATCGCAAGGTGTGGAAGCGCAAACCGTGGCCAATTGCTACACGGCGATTGAGCTGGGTGTTGAAGTCACGGCCGTGCTGAACAAAATGGATTTGCCCAGCGCTGACCCAGAAGCCGCACGCCAAGAGATTGAAGACGTGATTGGCATCGACGCGAGTGACGCGATTCCGTGTTCTGCCAAAACCGGTATGGGCCTGGAAGAAATTTTAGAAACCATCGTCAAGAAATTCCCCGCACCGCGCGGCAACCCTGATGGCCCACTGCGCGCGATGATTGTTGACAGCTGGTTTGACACGTATGTAGGCGTGGTGATGTTGGTGCGCGTGGTGGATGGCCGCTTGGCCAAGGGCGAGCGTTTTATGCTGATGGCCAACGGCCTGCAGTACAACGCTGACAACGTAGGCGTGTTTACCCCTGCTAACCAGCCGCGCCAGTCGCTGGAAGCGGGCGAGGTGGGTTACATCATTGCGGGTATCAAAGAACTCAACGCCGCCAAAGTGGGCGACACAGTCACCAAAGTGGTGGCGGGCAGCGGCGGCGCTGCGGCCACAGCCAAAGAACCTTTGCCGGGCTTTAAAGAAATTCAGCCTCAGGTGTTTGCCGGTTTGTACCCCACTGAATCAAACCAGTACGATGCGCTGCGCGATGCGCTGACCAAGCTGCAGCTGAACGACAGCTCGCTGCGCTTTGAGCCTGAAGTTAGCCAAGCGCTGGGCTTTGGTTTTCGCTGCGGCTTTTTGGGCCTGTTGCACATGGAGATTGTGCAAGAGCGCCTGGAGCGTGAGTTTGACCAAGACCTGATTACAACCGCGCCCAGCGTGGTGTACGAAGTGCTCACTGGCGGCAAAGAACCACAATTGCTGACGGTCGAGAACCCATCCAAGATGCCTGAGGTGAGCGCGATTGCTGAAATCCGCGAGCCGATTGTCACGGTGCACCTGTATATGCCGCAGGAATATGTGGGCGCTGTGATGACGCTGGCTAACCAAAAGCGTGGTGTGCAGCTGAACATGGCCTACAAAGGCCGCCAAGTGGTGTTGACTTACGAAATGCCGCTGGGCGAGATCGTGCTGGACTTCTTTGACAAGCTCAAATCTGTCTCACGCGGTTACGCCAGCATGGATTACGAGTTCAAAGAATACCGCGCCTCCGATGTGGTCAAGGTGGATATTTTGCTCAATGGCGAAAAGGTTGACGCACTGTCCATCATCGTGCACCGCAGCCAGTCGATCTACCGCAGCCGCGCCGTAGTGGCCAAAATGCGCGAGATTATCAGCCGCCAAATGTATGACGTCGCTATCCAAGCGGCTATTGGCGCTAACATCATTGCGCGTGAGACAATCAAAGCTTTGCGTAAAAACGTGCTGGCCAAATGCTACGGCGGCGACATTACCCGTAAGAAAAAGCTGCTTGAAAAACAAAAAGCTGGTAAAAAGCGCATGAAACAAATCGGCTCGGTAGAAGTACCGCAAGAGGCGTTCTTGGCGATTTTGCAAGTGGACGATTAAGCCGCTTGCTTTAATAAACACTGGTATCAGTGACTCGATAGAGGTAGAAGACGAATGTTGAATTTCATGCCCGCGCTCACAGGCGCAGTATTGGCACTGTTTGTGGGCTACGCCGGTGCGTGGTATTTTGGCAAGATCGACGGCAATTTTTCATTGCTGCTGTTTTTGGCATGCGTAGTCACCGGTATTTACTGGTTGGCTGAGCGGTTTTACTTTCTGCCTAGTCGCCAAAAAGCCGCTGCAGATTTGGCTGAGCAAAGCGCAGTGCGCCAAGCCGAGCTGACCAAAATGGGCATCGCTAAAACCGAGGTGCACGGCCAAGAGATGAACGAGGCCCAAGGCAAGCTGCTGATGCAGCCGTGGTGGCTGGACTGGACAGCGGGGCTGTTCCCCGTGATCATCGCGGTGTTTTTGCTGCGCTCGTTTTTGTTTGAGCCGTTTAAAATCCCCTCTGGCTCGATGATTCCTACCCTGTGGGTGGGCGATTTGATTTTGGTCAACAAGTTTACCTACGGCGTACGCTTGCCGGTGATTAACCAAAAGATCATTGAAGTCAACAACCCACAGCGCGGCGACGTGATGGTGTTTCGCTATCCACCCAAGCCCAGCTTTGACTATATTAAGCGCGTGATTGGCGTACCCGGCGACGAGGTGAGCTATTTAAACAAGAAGCTCATGATCAACGGTAAGCCGCTGTCTAAAGACGCGCAGCCCGACTTTTTTGACGAAGACAGCATGCGCTACAGCAAGCAGTTTGAAGAAGTGGTGCTGTCTGACAAGGGCGACATTAAGCACAAGCTGCTCAACGACGAAGATCGCCCAGCGTTCATCCCCGGCACTGAAGACTTCCCTAACAAGGCTAACTGCAGTTATAGTGCCGAGGGCGTGGTGTGTAAAGTGCCTGAGGGCCATTACTTTATGATGGGCGATAACCGTGATAATTCGTTAGATTCGCGCTACTGGGGTTTTGTGCCTGAGAAAAATATCGTGGGCAGGGCCTTTTTTGTGTGGATGAATTTTGGTAACCTTAAGCGCATTGGCGCATTCCAATAATTGCAAGGGTGTCGTATGAAAACTGGTTTGAAATCTCGTCAACGTGGTATCTCGTTTTTTGGCCTCGTATTTGTAGGTGTAGTACTGGCATTTACGGGTGTGATTGGTGCCCAGGTGGCCCCTACGCTGATTGAATATCAAGCCATCAACAAAGCGGCTAAAAAAGCGGCGGATGCTGGCGGTACGCCTGCTGACGTGCGCCGGGTGTTTGACAGCGCCAGTGCCATTGACGACTTCAAATCTGTTACTGCCAAAGACTTAGACATCACCAAAAACGGTGACAAAGTGGTGGTGGCTTTTGCCTATAACAAAGAAATCCATCTGGGTGGCCCGGCTTATTTGCTGCTCAAGTACGCTGGTAATACAGCTAAGTAATGCTGCCCAGCGGCAAAAAGAAAACCTCCATTTGGACAGCCATAGCCCCAGCGGCCTAGCCGCATTGCAAAAGCGCATTCAGCACACGTTTGCCGACAAGGCACTGCTGGGCAGGGCGCTAACGCACCGCAGCTTTAGCAGCGACCATAACGAGCGCTTAGAGTTTTTAGGTGACTCGGTTTTAAATTTAGCAGTGGCTGGCCTGCTGTACCAAGCGCTAGATACGCTGCCTGAAGGCGAGCTGTCTCGCGTGCGCGCTAACCTGGTTAAACAAGACACTTTGCACCAACTGGCCGTGGATATTGGCCTGACTGGCATGATTCGCCTGGGCGAAGGCGAGCTGCGCTCGGGCGGCGTAAAGCGGCCATCGATCTTGGCCGATGCACTAGAAGCGTTGATTGGCAGTGTGTATATTGACGCTGGCTTTGATGCCGCCGCCGCGCTGGTGGGCCGCTTGTACGAAAAAGTGCAAATCAACCCCAACATGCAGGCCGCCGCCAAAGACCCCAAAACCGAGTTGCAAGAATGGCTGCAAGGCCGCAAAATGAACCTGCCTGCCTACACGGTGGTGGGCACTACGGGCGCGGCGCACAAGCAAACCTTTGAAGTCGAATGCGTGATCACCGAGCTGGGCCGCAGCGAGCGTGGCCTGGGCGGCTCGCGCCGCGCGGCAGAGCAGGCGGCGGCTACGACACTGCTGGTTTCGTTGCGCAAGGCAGCTTAAGCTTTTACCTCGCCTGCAGCCAGCGCATCAGTGCGCAGCACAGGCTTTACTGATTTAAAACCGCCGCACTTGCCATTGCAATTGCGGCTACTGGATATTTTTACTATGGCAGTCACACCATCACCCAAAGCCCCTGCAGCCAAAAAGCCGGCAACCAAAAAGCCCGTAGCCAAACCTAGCGCGAAAAAAATTGAATCTGTAACTACAGATTCAAGCGCGCAAGCCCCCAACGATTTACTGGACAGCTTCTTTAAAAAAACCAGCGTACCCAACGCTGCTGAGCAGGCAGAAGGCGCAAGCCTAGGCCCCCAGCGCTGCGGCCTGATTGCTATTGTGGGCAAGCCCAACGTGGGTAAGTCCACTTTGCTCAACGCCTTGGTAGGCCAAAAAATTTCCATCACCTCGCGCAAAGCGCAAACCACACGCCACCGCATTTTGGGCATTCGCACCCAAGGCGCTACACAATGCGTGTTTGCCGACACGCCGGGGTTTCAAACTATCCACAGCAATGCGCTGAACAAGTCACTTAACAAAACCGTCAGTGGCACCATCAGCGGGGTTGATTTGGTGATGCTGGTGGTGGAGGCTGGCAGTTTCAGGCCAGCCGATGAGAAAGTGCTGAAATTGATCCCTCAGGGCACCAAAGTTATTTTGATTGCCAACAAATACGACACCTACCACCGCCGCGCCGAGGTAGCGCCGTGGCTGCAAGCCATGCAAACGCAGTACAACTACGCCGAGATCATCCCCATGTCGGCCAAAAACGCCCGCGACATTGAGCGCCTGCTGCTGGTGTGTGAAAAGTACCTGCCCGAGCAAGCATGGATCTACGGCGCAGACGACCTGACCGACCGCAGCGAAAAGTTCATGGCCGCTGAGATGGTGCGCGAAAAGCTATTTCGCCTCACTGGCGACGAGCTGCCCTACACCAGCACCGTCATCATCGACCAGTTTGGCGAAGAGCCTGGCAAAACTGCCAAACGCTTGGTGCGCATTGCTGCAACGATAGTGGTAGAGCGCGATGGCCACAAAGCCATGGTGATAGGCGAGGGTGGCGAGCGCCTCAAACGCATCGGCATGGAAGCGCGCATTGAGCTGGAGCGCCTGATGGATGCCAAAGTATTTTTAGAATTGTGGGTGAAGGTCAAAAGCGGCTGGGCCGACAACGCAGCCCACGTTAAATCGTATGGCTACGAATAAACTGCTTTTTTAAGCCATTTTATTGATCAAATAGCCTTGTAGTCCAAGTATTTACTGCTCAAGCAGCTATGAAAAAAATAGTGAAAATTGATTGTCTCGTATCACATCGCGCATGCGATTGAGCTTCTGTACGTTTAGAAATTTTGGCGTGTGTATCTGCTGAAGAGGGTGTATATCAAAGTGTGTTAACTATCGAATCTGGGTTCAGCGCGACGTATAGAACTAGTGGCAAGCTTGCCGCACCAGATAATTGGCATAGTAGTATTTACACTTCATGTCATGCAATTCCAAAATCAATTTCCCTGTACACCCAGCACATATCCCCGCCGTGTTTTGCTGGCCGTGTGCGGTCTTTCGCCGCAAATTGTCACAGAGACCCTTTATGCGCTCGCTGCCAATGAGCTGGATCCGCAGGGCCCGTTTGTACCCACCGAGGTGCACCTCATCACCAGCGCAGAAGGCGCGCGGCGGGCTGAGCTGTCGCTATTGAGCGACGATCTAGGCTGGTTTCATAAGTTGTGCCAAGACTATCACTTGCCCGGCATCACGTTTAACAGTCAAAACATCCATGTACTGTGCAATGCCCATGGCGAGCGCCTGGAGGATATTCGCAGCCCGCAAGATAACCAGACGGCGGCTGACTACATTACTGAAAAAGTTCG
>JANOSN010000133.1:0-1347 GCA_031415895.1 Polaromonas sp.
CTATGCAAAAAGCGCGTGATAAAAAAGCCCAATAGTCATGTCTGCATTGTTGCGCAACTTGGTCACCGTTTTGCTGGCACTCATGCGCTACGGCAGCGCAAGGCCGCTGGCCACCGTGGTGTGCAAGTTTTGGGTCAGCCCTTTTGATGTAGGCATCACTAAACTAAAAAGCGACCGTGTCGCGCAGCTGGCCGAGGCCGCCCAGTTTGACTATTTGATGCAAACCGGTTTGATGGCTACGCTAATCAAACAAGGCTATGCGTTTGTTAACGCTGCGCAAATGGTGCAGTTCAAACAGGCTATCAAGTTGTTTAGCATGGTCACCATGCACACGCGCGTAGTGTTTGCAGATGATAAATGGGTGTACTTTGAGCACACCTTGTATGCAGGCGGCGCAGCCTGCGCGCAGGTGTGGGTGAAAATGAAATTTAAAAAAGGCCGCGTCACCGTGCACCCCGGCGCGTTGTTAGGCACGCACCAGTGGGTCAAGCCAGCTTATCTCACCGCTTGGGACGATACTCTGGCTAGCATTGACACCTAATTACATCGGTCTATTGAATCGTCCATGTCACCTATTTTGATCAGCGCCTGCCTGCTAGGCCAACCAGTGCGCTATAACGGCAAAGATGCTGCCACTGGCAATGCGCTGCTTGCCCAGTGGCAGCGCGAGGGCCGCGTGGTGGGGCTGTGCCCTGAGATGGCGGGCGGCTTGCCCACACCGCGCCCAGCAGCCGAGATTACCCAAGGCAGCGGCGGCGCTAAAGTGCTGCTGGGCTTGGCGCGCGTGGTGATAGCCGATGGCAGCGATGTCACGCCAGCTTTTGTAGCTGGTGCGCAGCAGGCGCTAGCGGTGGCAATGGCCAAAGGCATTAAAGTGGCCGTGCTGAAAGAAGGCAGCCCATCGTGCGGTTCAGCCTATATCTACGATGGCAGTTTTACAGGGGCACGCACAGCTATGCCGGGTGTGACTACAGCGCTGTTGCAGCAACATGGGGTGAAGGTTTTTAGCGAGCATCAACTGGATGAAGCTCAAGCATATTTACTAGCACTAGATAGCGTATAAATTACAGCGCATAAATCAAGGCGCGCAGTCGGGCTTTAAAATCAACCTCTATGCAAAACCACATCACCCACAGCTTGAATGAAGCCCACAGCGCCCTGACCGCGCTTTTATCTAACGCTACAGCGCTGCAAAGCATTGAGCAAGCTGCATCCACACTGATCGAAGTGTTTGAAGCCAAAGGCCACGTCTACTCCTGCGGCAACGGCGGCTCGATGTGCGATGCCATGCACTTTGCCGAAGAACTGACAGGCCGCTACCGCCTAGACCGCGCTGCACTGGGCGCT
>JANOSN010000134.1:0-1575 GCA_031415895.1 Polaromonas sp.
TTGGACGCGAAGGGCGCAAAAGTTACGCGAAGGACGCGAAAGAATACAAAAAATAAGACCAAAATTTAGTTTAAAACCCAAGTTTGAAAAACTAATTTTCCTTAACTTGGTATTGATTTTTGGTATTTTCTTTTTCGCGTCCTTCGCGTAACTTTTGCGCCCTTCGCGTCCGGCAGTCCGTATTCAAAACTTAAAAATTACACCAACTTCTTCAAAAGTTCAGCCTTCTTCGCACCGAACTCTTCATCAGTCAATATACCTTTAGCTTTAAGTTCGCCCAGCTTTTCCAGCAGGCCCATCACGTCATCAGGCTTGACGACTGCTGGTGCAGCGGGTTGCGCGGCTTGTGCAGCTGCTGCTGCGTTGCCTGCCAGGCTAGCTTGCATGTTTTGCGCCATGATCTGGCCCATCGCTAGACCTGCTCCCATGCCCATGGCGTCGCCTGCTATGCCACTGCCGCCGCCGGAGTTTTCGGCAAACTTGGGGATGGCTTGGCCGGTTTGGTACTGGATGAACTTGCCCATGTCGTTGCCTACCATGCCCATACCGATTTTTTGGTCGAGTATTTTTTGCAGTTCTTCTGGCAGTGACACGTTTTGCACGGTCATACCGTCTAGCTTGAGGCCCATGGCGGTGTAAGCAGGCTCTAGCTCTTTAGTTAGCGCGGTGGCAAACATTTGCTGGTTAGCCGCCAGGTCTAAAAATGCTATGCCGCTGGAGGCAATCGCGTTGCTGATGTTTTGCAATACCAAGCCGCGCAGCTGGCCTTCAATGTCGGCTACGCTGTACATATCGCGAGTACCAGAGATTTCGGTGTGGAACAGCTTAGGGTCAGCAATGCGAAAATTAAAGTTACCAAAAGCGCGAATACGCACTGCACCAAAGTCTTTGTCGCGGATGGTGATAGGCTGCGGTGTGCCCCACTTGCAATCGAGCTGCTGGCGGGTGCTAAAAAAGTACAAGTCACTTTTAAACGGTGACTCGAATAACTTGTCCCAGTTTTTAAGATACGTCAACACGGGCAGCGTATTGGTGGTGAGCTTGTGGTTACCGGGGCCAAATACGTCGGCTACTTTGCCTTCGTTGACAAAAACAGCCATTTGCGATTCGCGCACGGTCAGTGCTGCGCCGTTTTGAATCTCCATGCCATCCATGGGGTAGCGCCAAGCCAGCGTGCCATCGCCCTCCTCAGTCCATTGCAAAACGTCAATAAATTGCTTCTTGATAAAGTCCATCAATGCCATGTGCTCTCTCCTGAAAATTACATACCAATTAGAACGTTTTGCAACGCCGCGATTTACAAGCTTAATCGAAATTAGGCCGATCCCAAAGATTTATAGTCAACTCGCATCTACGTTTTACGTCACAAAGTGGGCATAAATCTTGAGCTTGGTGTGGTTTTACGCGGCATTTCGTGGCTTTTCGCGTGCTTGAGACGCATTTCGCGGCGGTACAACTGCATTTCGTCGCAGCGTGGTGGCGCTTTCCCAGCACTATCGGCACATTAGCGCCTATGACCACACTGTCCTCCCTCACCCCGGCCGTAGCCATCCATCTGAGCACCGCTTTGCTAGC
>JANOSN010000135.1:0-5215 GCA_031415895.1 Polaromonas sp.
TTGCGCGTAGAGACTTTAGAGTGCTCGCTGATACCGATAACATGGAAGAAAGCGGCCACTAAGCGGTGCACATCAGTAAACTGCACTATGCGGCCTTCGCTTTGGCGAGCCGACACCCAGTTAAGCAAGGTGCCCGCTGCCGAAAAATCGACTCGCATCAGCTTGGCGCATGAGATAACCATCACATCAGCACCGGCCATACGGGCTTCTAGCCGCTCAAGTACGCCCACAGGGTCGCCATGGATTTGGCCTGACAGCTCAACCGCTGATAACTGGGCTCTTTGCATTGATGATTGGCTTGGCATCTGGCTGTCCTCATAGCCGCTGAGATCAGACATGACCGAGTCATGCACTGCCTCGCCAATGATGGTTTGGCCCAAGCCTGACATACCTTGGGCGTCGAGTGTTTTGTACTCGCAACGGGCGCTTTCCCAAGCCGGTGGCGACAGCTCATACGTGACGCAAAAATCTAGCGCAGCCAACTCAAACTCATCGGGGCGATGGGTAATGCGCAAGTACTCAAGGCGTAGCTTCCACAAGTCTTGGCTCACATCACGCGCATCTGATGGCGTGGCATTGCGCAGCACTTGCTCGAGCACATCAGACGACATAAAGCGCAGCTGCACAGGCTGAGCAGCCCAAGCGGCAAACAGTTTGGTCAGGGGCACCACAGCGGCTTCGTCTATGGTTTTAAATACTGACCAATCTAATATCCAAGGTGCAGTGGCTTTGCCCAAAGCAACATTCAGCGCTGCCAGCGACTGCACACCGATATTGCCTGGCGCGCGCCAATGCGATTTGTGGGCGATCATCTCGGTAGATTTGATAGCGTCTGGGTTAGCCGTTTGATCAACCTGCTCAGGCATAGAGAACCAAATCGGTGCTGAGCGGTTGAATTTGCTCGCAAAGTCAATGGCTAAGCTCTCAAAGCGGTCATGTTGGCCCGTAGCGCGGTACAGATCGAAGGCTGCAAACCAAGTTTCTTCATGTTCTGATCGACCACCGTGCGGACTCAAGGCCTCTAGCAAACCGGCTTCGGCACCTGCGTCGTCACCGTTTGCAAAACGGATAGCAGCTTCTTCAAGCTCTGGGTCGTGCTGCACCTCATCGACTACTTCCATGGCAAACATTTTGGATGCAGAGAACCCGGTAGTCGAGTTGCCATCGTACGAGGCCATGCTGCCCATCATCGGCGGGCGTGCTGCAGGCGCTGGTGCTTTGGCTGCTGGCGCTGATAACGGTGCAGGTGACGGCGCAGAATTAGCAGGCGCTGGGGTCGAAAAATCTAAATCAGGCAATGCTGCGCGAGCCACAGGCGCGGGTGCTGCAATGGGCGAAGGCGATGCATTCTGCACAGGGCTCTGCGCGGCGTTACTAGCCGCAGCATTGCTACGCACCAAGCCTGCAGCCTGCACAGCCGCTGAGGCTTTGGCCACGCTCATGGCCAAGGCGTTGTTCAATTCGTCAGGCGCAGTAGCAGCGTAAGCGTCAGGGTTGTTAGCAGCTGATGAACTACCAGCCATCATGGCGGGATTAGGACGGGCAGGATCAATGCGTTGCTGATTGGGCCGCTGCGGGGCCAACATATCAGAGTTAGGAAAGCTGGACGCGCTGCCAGGCAGGCTAGAGGCGCCTGCGCCTGCGCCATGTTTGGTTTTCCACCACTGCATGGACATTTGCGCTTCGATTTCGTCTATTTTCTTCAGCGTCTGGGCCCGGTCATCGGGCTTTGAAGGCATTGAGCTTTGGAAGAACGAAGGACGGGCTGAGCCATCACCCGAACCCGGTGCACCGCCCATAGCTTCACGGCGGCGCAGCTTGCGCAGCATGTCAAACTCGCGCTTGCGCACAAAATCGTTGCGCCGCTTGCGCTCAATCATCTCTTTGAGGGCTTGCTTGCTGTAAGAGCTTTCGTTACTTGAGCTTTTTTGGTCCAGATCAGACCAGTTCGTGCCAGGATTGCGCACGAACTTCGCCACTTTGGAAAATATACCTCCAGGAGCAGTGTCGTCTTTGGCCATGACCTTGGGTGTAACTGGTTAGATGAATAATTTAGCTATCAGCAGAACTGATTGAACAGTCTACCAGCCCAATCCTGCAGGAATGCTTAATCTCCGAACATTTTTTGCTTAAGCTCACGCCGCTGCTGCGCCTCTAGCGACAAGCTGGCAGTAGGCCGTGCAATCAAACGGGCTACACCAATAGGCTCGCCGGTTTCGTCGCAATAGCCGTAGTCGTCAGCGTCTATACGCTGAATCGACTGCTCGATTTTCTTTAGCAGCTTGCGTTCGCGGTCGCGGGTGCGCAGTTCCAGGGCATGCTCTTCTTCGATGGTGGCGCGGTCGGCAGGGTCTGGCACCACTGAGGTGTCTTCGCGCAAATGCTCGGTGGTCTCACCAGCGCTGTTCAAGATACCCTTTTTCAGCTGCTCAAGCTTAAGCTTGAAAAAGGCCAATTGCAGCTTGCCCATGTACTCGGCATCGGGCATGGCGATGGCCTCTAGGTCGGTCAAAGTGGCAGGGGTTTTGGTTTTCCAGTTGTTTGCCAATTTAGCGTCTTTTTTGACAGCCACGGGCGGTGGTGGAACAAACACGGGCGGCGACATTGTGAAATGGGTTTTAGCCGCCGTGGACACCTCCATCGGCTTGGGGGCAATGTTGCTAGGGCTCATAAAGCCGGCTTTGCCCGATTTGGGTTTCACAGCGGGCACCAACGGGGCTGTGGGAGCCGTAGCCAGCGCAGCTTTGTTGAGCATGGGCGCGGTGGGCAGCGTAGCCACTTTGGCGGGGGCTGCGGGTTTAACAGCGGTTTTAGCAGTGAGCGGGGCAGGATTTTTTACCGGAGCAAGTTTTTTTACTGGGGCAGATGCTTTAGCCGCAGGTTTGGCAGCAGTTTTGGGGGATACGGTAGCTTTGATAGGGGCCTTGACGGGTGACTTGGCAGCGGTTTTCACCGGTGGTTTAGCAGATGCTTTGACCGCTACTTTGGTGGTGGGTTTAGCTGATGGCTTGGCAACAGGTTTGGCAGGGGCCTTGACTGTTGATTTAGCTATTGATTTAGCGGGTGACTTGACTGCAGGCTTGGGTTGCGCTTTAGCAGCGGCCTTGACTGGAGCTTTTATGACTGGTTTGGCCTTAGCTTTCGCGGGCGCTTTGACAGCAGCCTTGACCGCAGCTTTGACCGGGGCTTTGGCCACAGCTTTGGCCACAGCTTTGCCAGCTTTAGAGGCTGGTTTGGTGACTTGGGCTGCTGGTTTGGCTTTGCTAGTCTTGGGCACAGGCTTGGCAGCTACCTTGGAGGCTACGGGTTTTGCCTTTTTGACTGGCGCTACGGGCTTTTTTAATACGGGCTTTTTCACGATGCTGGTCTTCTTTTTGACAGGGGCTTTCACTTATCTTGTCTCCTTGCAGAACCTACCTTGGCCTGATTGACCACGACGGTCTGTCGTCTTTGATTAACCTAGTGTTATACCTTGAATGCACGTACTGCAGTTTTGCAGCTGGCGCCGCATTGTAGCTATTTACCCGCAGAAAATCCTACAAATTTCAAAATGAGTTGATGCTTGTCACATTTGGGCCTGTTTTAAACCAAACACTGTTGCAAGCCTTGCAAAAAGATATCTTTGGGCAGGTCAATGCCAATAAACACCATTTTGCTGTTGCGCTGCTCGCCAGCCGCCCATGCAGGGCCTAAATCAGATCCCATGAGCTGGTGCACGCCTTGGAAAATCACTTTTCGTTCGGTGCTGTTCATGTGCAGCACGCCTTTGTAGCGCAGCATACGCGGGCCGTAAATGTTGACGACGGCGCCCAAAAAATCTTCTAGTTTGGCTGGGTCAAAGGCTTTATCTGAGCGGAATACAAAGCTTTTCACGTCGTCGTCATGGTGGTGATGGTGTCCGTGGCCTTCTTTGGCATGCGAGGGGTGGTCGCAATGCTCGCCCTCTTTGTGCTCATGGTCTGTGTGATCGTCATGCGCATGGTCGTGCGCATGCTCCTTACCATGATCGTGACCATGGTCGTGGCTGTCGTCTTTCAAGAAATCCGGGTCAATGTCCAGCTTGGCATTCAAATTAAAGCCGCGCAAGTCAAACACTTGTTTGATCGACACCTCGCCAAAATGCACGGCCTGCTGGGGCGCACGGGGGTTCATGTGCTTTAGGCGGTGCATCAACGCATCGACTTCGTCCTTGGCCACTAAGTCAGTTTTACTGATGAAAATCTGGTCTGCAAAACCTACCTGGCGGCGGGCCTCTTGGCGGTCATTGAGCTGCTGGGCAGCGTGCTTAGCATCGACCAAAGTAAGCACCGAATCCAACAAATACTGCTCGGCTATTTCTTCATCCATAAAAAAGGTTTGCGCTACCGGCCCAGGGTCGGCAATACCTGTGGTCTCTATCACCACGCAGTCAAAGTCAAGCTCGCCTTTGCGCTTTTTCTCGGCCAGGTCGCGCAGCGTGGTGCGCAAGTCTTCGCGGATGGTACAGCACACGCAGCCGTTGCTCATTTGGATGATTTGCTCTTTCACATCGGACACAAGGATTTCGCTATCGATGTTTTCCTCACCAAACTCGTTTTCAATCACAGCGATCTTCATGCCATGCGCCTCAGACAGTACACGCTTGAGCAATGTGGTTTTGCCAGAGCCTAAAAAACCAGTGAGAATAGTAGCGGGAATAAGAGACATAGCAAGCCTAGTTATAGCGATTTTGGAGAGTTTGCGCACACTAACTGTATTAGTCACAGCGGTGCAAGGCAATCATGGAGGTGGGGAGTGTATACGCTAATTTGCACACGATGCACTGCCACCCAAGCATCCCTCAAGCAGCAATGCCTTAAAACCTTATGATTACCCATCAAATTGGCAGATAGTCCAAGCATTCATTACATAGTTTGCTATTTATTTAAGGCTATGTCATCGTTAATTATTGGTATAAACTAAAGCCATATAGATCAACAAGTTAGGCGATGCTATGAAACGCGAAGACTTCCAAGCACTGGCTGCGAATATCGACACATTGACCCCGCATCAGCGCAAGCTTCTGGCCAAGCAATTGAGCAAGGTCGATAGTGCCCAGGAGGTCAGCGCCTTGATTGAGAGCCGCGTCACCGATGCTCCCGTTTGCCCCAAGTGTGCACATACGCAGATCGCCCGCTGGGGCAGCGCCTCAGGCCTGCAGCGCTACCGCTGCTTGGGCTGCAAAGCCACCTTCAAC
>JANOSN010000136.1:0-1794 GCA_031415895.1 Polaromonas sp.
CACCAGCAGTTAGCGAATCCGTAATTTTCAAACGCACATCGCCACCGTACACCGTATAGCGATCACCACCTTGTTCTACTTCGTACGTGATACGGATCGACACTGGGTTCAATTGATCGTCAAAACTTGGTATTGGCGAGCGGAATAGTATTTGACCGTTAAATGGCTCAAATTCATAGTCTGTTGAGCGCACAAGGGCAGTTGTCTTCAGAATTACTGAAGTTTGGTTGCGGCTGCGCACCAGTATTTCTATCTTCTCGCTGCCCTTAATGCCATTAGGGTTAGAGACAGAATACGGGCCCGATACACCACGTCCTGCAAACTCATCTACCACTTGTTTGAAGCTTTGGCGTGCAACAAAACCGTTAGCGACCACATTGCCTTCCTCATATCTGCCGCGCAAGCCAGGTAAAGAACGGTTGTACTGGCTCAAAGTTCGAGCAGGATTGTCATCAGCTGTGGTGTAGTCGCCGTACAGCAAATAACTGCGATTCTTATCGATACGCACATATAACTTACCTGAGCTTTGTGCATCTACGCCGCGAATACTAGAGTCGCCGTAAACAGGATAAAAGGCGTTAGGATCAATTGAATCAAAAAGTTGTTTGTTAGTGACTTTGTCTGAATCGTAAGCCATAGTCAACAGATAGTCGCCTTTGACCTTACCCTTAAGATACATCGCCGCGCGAACGCCAAGATTGCTTTTCCCGCCACCAAATTCTTTGGTGAAACCATTCAGTTCATTATCAAATCCGTCATTTTCACGCACAGGAACGATGGATTTAGGATCAAATTTATCCGAGCGCAAACGCCCTTCAATTAGACCTACTGCGATCATTTCACGCAAGTCAGGTACGTATCTAACTATTGCACGCTCACTCACTCCGCGCACACTCACTTTGAGAGTTACTGCATCGGGCTTATAGGGTGCAATGAGCTTAAAGGTTAAATTGCCGTTAACTGCTTTAGCTTGCACGCCCGGAGTTATGCGATCTACATCGGAACGGTCAACACCAGATTCAGACGTTAATCTACCAGGTATCAAAATTCTGGCTCCGCCATTCACCTCAATAGTGACTTCAATGTCGCCCTTGAGGGCCTGACCCTTGCTATCTAGCAATTGCAACTTAACATCTGTAGCCGATACTCCATCAGCCAAAATGTTGTCTGCCGCAACATCTATTTTGATTTTTTCAACTGGCGAGCTTAAACGCTCCAAAAATGAGTTGTACGGGCGAGGTCCGATCGTGGCCTGGCCACCAGTTTCGAAAGCGCTCTTTCCATCCAGTACATCCGCGCTGGTTGTGCTTGCTGCAGGCTGCGCAAGTACAGCCGTGCTGAGAAGTGCAATGGCTAGTGCCACTGGATGCCTTTTGGGCATGTTAAAACTTGAAATCATGTGACGGGTGCTGAAAATCATTGGAGTGCACCTCCAGTAGTAGCCGGCCGTACGCTAGGCAATATTTGCTGCTGCACTTCCAATGGTCGATTCTCTATCTTTAAGTCTGGACGTAGCTCTTTTTCTGGCGCTAGCACACCGCCTTGAGCCCTGCGCGCTTTTACCTGATCTAAGACCTCTGGACTGCATGAGCCTTCAATAAAGTCAGCGCGGCCTAGCTCACCACCTTTGATATCTACAAAGATGCTGTCGCCCACACCCGCGTTGCGGTTAGATGATGGCAACAAACGTGATCCCTTGGGCAACGTAGAACGATCTACCTTGATGACATGGGTTTGAGGCTTGACACCGCAAATACTGTATTTACCTTCATTGTCCGTCACGATGTAAGTGCC
>JANOSN010000137.1:0-4610 GCA_031415895.1 Polaromonas sp.
AGCCGGTGGTGCGCGATTTGCTGCGCGCAGACTCTAACACTGCCCCCAAGCGCTGCGCTTCGCGCTCCAGTGCGGTAGCGCTGCTGTCACGCATGGCCAGTGATACACCGGCAGTAGCAATAGCGATGATGGCAATGACTACCAGCAGCTCCAGCAATGTAAACCCACTCGCACCCCCTCGGGGGGCAGCGCACCATGCGCAGCAGGGAGCGTGGGGGCTGATACGAGAGCCGCCGAGCCGTCTCAAGGCACTCGCACCCCCTCGGGGGGCAGCGCACCATGCGCAGCAGGGAGCGTGGGGGCTGGTACGAGAGCCGCCGAGCCGTCTCAAGGCACTCGCACCCCCTCGGGGGGCAGCGCACCATGCGCAGCAGGGAGCGTGGGGGCTTGTATTACCAGCTACCGACATCAGCATTCTTGCCCTCGCCGCCGGGCTGGCCGTCTGCGCCGAAGGACATCACATCAATTTCGCCTTTGATGCCGGGGTTAAGGTATTGGTAAGCGCGGCCCCAAGGGTCGTTGGGCAGCTTTTCGAGGTAAGGCTTCCAGTTGCCCGGGATCGAACCCGTGGTGGGTTTGGTTACCAAAGCTTGCAAGCCCTGCTCACCGCTGGGAAAGCGCTGATTGTCTAACTTGTAGAGCTTTAAGGCTTGCATGGTGTTGTTGATATCAGTTTTGGCGGCGGTGGCACGCGCGTCATCTGCGCGGTCTAGCACGTTAGGCACGATCAAAGCAGCCAGCACCCCTATGATGACCAAAACCACCATGAGTTCAATCAAGGTGAAGCCGCGCTGCAGCCAAGCGCGGCGCGCTGGTGAGGTGTTACGTAGCACAGGCAACTTATTGCCGGACTGTGTGTCTGACGAAACTGGAAATAGGAGTGGTAGTGGGGTAGTTAAAACTTGCTTCATAAAGCCATCATAATATGCAAATGCGAAAAAATTGGACGATACGCTTAGCTACATTTGCCGTTTGGGTACTGGCAGGTGCCAGCATGGTGTTTTGGGTCTTAAAGTTTATCCAAGGAACTGCCGTGCCAGCCAATGCGGCTGTGGTGGCGGCCCCTGCTAGCGCTGTGGTGGACGCTACGGCTCTGAGTCGCGGCTTGGGCGGGAGTTCCCAAACGGCTGCGCCAGGCGTTGCTGCAGTTGCGCCCCCCAGCAGCATCAACGCTGGGCGTTTTGTGTTGACAGGGGTGGTGGCTGGGCAGTTTCCGGGCCAAGGCATTGCCTTGATTGCTGTGGATGGCAAAGGCGCTAAACCCTACAAAGTGGGCACCAGCGTGACCGAGGGCGTGGTGCTGCAGTCGGTGCGGGCGCGGCAGGCCAAGCTGTCTACTACGGCCGATGCACCTGAAGCTTTAACGCTAGAACTGCCCCTACTAGCCAGCGCCATAGTGGGCACGGCCCAGCCTGTGGTGCCGCTGCCTGTGCAAGCCCCGCAGGTGGTGCCAGTGGCAGCTGCCATACCCGTGCCAACAGCAGCTTTGCCATCGATTGTGTCTACGCCACCATTGCCTACTGGAATGGTTAGTGGGACGATGGATGCGACGGCCAGTGCACTGGGCGGTACGCCCCAAACGGCAGTGCGTCCCGGGGCCACGCGTCCGCGCGCAGGCAAAGAGGTGATGCGAGAGGACGGCTCCACCCAAACCGTGGCGCCAGCCACGCAGTAGCGCGCAGCACGCCCGCGTGGGTGATCCACGCGGCCTGAGGCTCGTGCATGAGCAGCGGTGTAAGTGCCGCTGCATCCAAATCTATATCTGCCGTTGTAGACACCGCGATAAGTTGTGCCGTGCGCTGCGCAGCCCGCTGCACTCGCAGCATGAAATCAAGTACACATTCGCCGTGGCCACCGCAGTGGTAGTTTTCAAAATCATCAGTCCAAGCTTTTAAATCCTGCGGGGCTATGTCGGCCCACGGCTGGCCTTCCCATTGGCCAAAATCCATCTCGCGCAAATCAGGCTCTGGCAGCAGGTGAATATCTGGCCGCAGCGCATGCAAACGCTGGGCTAGCTGGGCGCAGCGCAGGGCAGTTGAGTGCAGTATTTGCAGTTCCTGCGGCAAGCTGCGCGCTAGCTGCTGGGCGGCAGCCTCATTCGCATCCACATCAGCAGCCACGTCTAGCGCGCCATAGCAAACGCCTGCAGCCACTATGGGCTGTGCATGGCGAATCATCCAAAGGTGCATCGTGGTGTGCCTTAAACGCTACAGCATGCGCTACAGCATGCACAGCGCAGCTAGGTAAAACGCTATCTCGCACACCTGCTGCGTGGCACCCAAACAATCACCCGTAAAACCCTGCAGCCGCCGTGCAAACATGCGCCCCATATACGCCAGCGCAGCTAATGCTGCCAGTACCGATACTATAAAAATCATAGCTGTCTGAGTAATAAATACTGGGACTACCAGCATAAAACACCATAAAAAGTTGCTTATTAAGGCTTGCAGGCTGATTTTGTCAGCCAACGGCTTAGATTTAGACCCTGCCGCATCGCCCACATGCGCCATGGCCCACACCAGCACCATCGGGCAGGCGCGCGAGACCACGTGAGCGCACAGCACCAGAGTGCAGCACACCAGCAGGCTAGCGTTGCTGCCCAGTGCGGCTAATAGGCTGATTTTGGTGGCCAAAGCCAGCACCAGCGCCATCGCGCCAAAGGCACCTACGCGCGAGTCTTTCATGATCTCCAGCGCACGCGCACGCTCGTAACTGCCGCCCAAGCCATCGGCCACATCAGCCAAGCCATCTTCATGAAAACCACCGGTGAGCATGACGGTAGCGACTGTAGACATGCAGGCTGCTACCAACGGGCTGAATACCGATAGGCTCGCACTGGCAACTGCTGCGTACACACAGGCTGCCACGCCGCCCACAATCCAGCCCACCCCAGCAAAATGCGCCGCACTGCGCCGCAACATCTCGGGGCTATAGCCTACCCACTGCGCCAACGGCCCGGTAATGGGGATGCGGGTGAAAAACTGAACTGATAGCAGGAAATGGCGGATGAAAGTCACTTTTGTATTTTAGGTGCTGAAACTTTAGGTGCTGTTGAGGTGCAGAAACTTTGGGCGCAGAGAGGGTCTCGTACGCACGGTTGAGCATGCAGCCATCGCCCTCATACTGGGGTACCAGAAATCGGTCGATAGCTGCATGCTCAACCGTGTCGCTGAGTTAGTTGGTGCACTACCGGTAGCTTCGGCGCTGAGGTTCCCGGCGACTACGGGTAGCTTCGCCAAAGTCTAGTTTTTCAATACCGGTAGCGCGCCTAGGTTTGTGCAGGTGATGTAGCGTATGCCTGTCGACCGATTTCTGGTACCCCAGTTGAGAGGGCGATAGGCATACGCCACATCACCCGCGACTACATACATTTGCCTGTAAAACGACCTGCGCGTAAAAAGACCTAATTAACCAAGACAGCATTCAACTGCGCCCATCCACCCCTGCCGACTCAAAACTGGCCATCTCCGCCATAAACAGCGCAGCCGACTGCAGCAACGGCCAAGCCAGCAGCGCGCCCGTGCCTTCACCCAAACGCAGCCCCAGGCCCAATAGCGGTTGCACTTGCAAATGCGCCAGCAAGGCGCGGTGCCCTTGTTCAGCGCCCACGTGGCAAAACACCATGTAGTCTTTGGCTGCTGGTGCCAACCCGCAGGTCACCAGTGCCGCAGCGCTGGCAATAAAGCCGTCTACCAGCACCACGCGGCGCTCGCTAGCGGCTTGCAGCATCGCCCCCGCCATCATGGCAATTTCAAAGCCGCCCACCGCAGCCAGTACGTCCAGGGGTGATTTGGCCGCAGCGTGCAAAGCCACTGCTTTGCGCAGCGCCACCAGCTTGGTTTGCATTTGCGCATCGTCCACACCGGTGCCGCGGCCCGCGGCTGCATCTACCGACAGGCCCGTCAGCAGCGCAAAAATCAGCGCGGCGCTAGAGGTATTGCCAATACCCATCTCGCCCAGTGCCAGCACATTGCCGGGTAGGGCGCGCACCACGTCCATACCCGCTTGCAGCGCAGCGCTGGCTTGCGTGGCCGTCATTGCCGACTGCACAGCCGCGTTAGCGGTGCCCAATGCGATTTTGCGGTTTATCAACTGCCCATGTGGCTGTGTGTGCGCAGTCATGTCACCCGCCACACCAGCGTCCACCACCGTCACCGCAAAGCCATGTTGGCGTGCAAACACGTTCACCGCAGCCCCGCCCGACAGCATATTGGCCACCATCTGCTGCGTCACCGCTTGCGGAAAAGCCGACACGCCTTCAGCGGTGATACCGTGGTCACCCGCAAACACTACCATTTGCGGTGCGTGCAGCGTGATCAGCTCAGCGCGCCCAATGCTGCCCAGTTGCATTGCCAAAGCCTCTAGTTGGCCCAGCGCGCCCAGGGGCTTAGTTTTAAAGTCAATCGTGTGCTGCAGGCGCTGCGCTAAGGCTTTGTCGTCTGGTGTGGATATGCGCGGCGTGATGACGGGAGGCGTGAAGTGCATAGGTTGATGTGAAATAGGCTGTTGAGGCACGGGCTGTTGAGGCACGGGCTGTTGAGACAGGGGCTGTTGATGCAGGGGTTGTTCATACACTGGCTGGGCAGGCCGTGGCTTAAAAGGCGTTTAAG
>JANOSN010000138.1:0-4722 GCA_031415895.1 Polaromonas sp.
CCGACTTGGCCCAGTACCGTGAACTGGCTGCGTTTGCGCAGTTTGCGTCTGACCTAGACGAAGCTACCCGCAAGCAGCTAGACCGTGGTGCCCGCGTGACCGAGCTGCTCAAGCAAGCTCAGTACAGCCCACTGTCGGTTAGCACCATGGGTGCTACGCTGTTTGCAGTTAACAAAGGCTTTATGGACGATATCGAAGTCAAGAAAATCTTGTCGTTCGAGCATGGTCTGCACGCTTACCTCAAAGACAAGCACGCTGCGCTGATGGCTAAGCTAGAGGCTGACAAGGCCATGGACAAGGACGCTGAGGCGGAAATGACCACGGCAGTGACTGCGTTTAAGAAAACCTTCGCTTAATCTTCCTGATTACATAACAAGGAAATATTATGGCGGCAGGTAAGGAAATACGCGGCAAGATCAAATCGGTGGAAAACACCAAAAAGATCACCAAGGCCATGGAGATGGTGGCCGCATCCAAAATGCGCAAGGCGCAAGAACGGATGCGCGCTGCCCGTCCCTACAGCGAGAAAATCCGCAACATGGCCGCTAACCTCGGCCAAGCCAACCCAGAATACACGCACGCGTTCATGAAAATGAACGAAGCCAAATCTGCCGGATTTATCGTGGTGAGTACCGACAAAGGTTTGTGCGGTGGCATGAACACCAACGTACTGCGCATGGTGACCAACCAGTTGCGTGCTAACCAAGCTGCGGGCATCAGCGCGCAGGCAGTGGCTATCGGTAACAAGGGCTTAGGCTTTTTAAACCGAGTGGGTGCCAAAGTGGTGGCGCATGCTACCCAGCTGGGCGACAAGCCGCATCTAGACAAACTCATTGGCCCCGTCAAGGTGCTGCTGGATGCGTATGTCAAAGGCGAGGTTAAGTCAGTGCACTTGTGCTACACACGTTTTATCAACACCATGAAGCAAGAGCCCGTGGTCGAGCAGTTGTTGCCGCTCTCGCAAGAGAAGTTGCAAGCTGAAAAAACGGCGCATGGCTGGGACTATATCTACGAGCCAGATGCGCAAGCCGTGATCGACGACTTGCTGGTGCGCTATGTGGAGTCTTTGGTCTACCAAGCCGTGGCAGAAAACATGGCGTCTGAGCAATCTGCGCGCATGGTGGCCATGAAGTCGGCTACCGATAACGCTGGTAGCGTGATTGGCGAGCTGAAGTTGATCTACAACAAAACTCGCCAGGCAGCAATTACCAAAGAGCTGTCAGAAATCGTTGCCGGTGCGGCAGCGGTTTAAAACTAAAAAATAATTCTCATTCAATTGGAAATAGTCAATGTTTAATATTATGAAGCGACTAGTGATAGTTGCGTTTGCACTTATGTTGATAGCATGCGCCTCTGGCGTTACGCGGATGGACAATGCAACTTCAAATGCTGCGCCAGTGATTGCCCCTAAAGTTAAATCGATAAGTCTGTGGCTTAATGACGATGCCAAAAAGCTGGTTGGAGATAACTTAAAGTTTAATCAGGATGTGTTACGCAGCACAATCGAGCGCTCTTTACAGGCACAAGATATTATTAAGACAGATGCTATCCAAAGTCTCGATGTCGAAATTACTGGCTTCCGTGTCCGCTCTAACTTCACAGCGATTATGTTTGGCTTCATGGCCGGCAATGACAATATTGAAGGCATAGTGAGTCTTAAAGACGATGGCGGCAAGGTGCTTAAAAAAGCTAAAGTTAATGCATCCTATGCACTAGGTGGGATTGCTGGCGGGCAAGATGATGCAAGAATGGGGTGGCTATATGAAGCGTTCGCAAAACATGCCCTCGCAGAAGTAACTGGCGTACCTGTTAAATAAATACACTGCTTTAAAGGATCAAAAATGGCTCAAGGAACTATTGTTCAATGTATCGGCGCAGTGGTTGACGTGGAATTTCCACGCGACAAGATGCCTAAAATTTATGATGCCCTCAAGATGGACGGCTCGACGCTGACTCTTGAAGTGCAACAACAGTTAGGTGACGGCATTGTGCGTACCATTGCACTGGGCTCATCTGACGGCTTGCGCCGTGGCATGGTGGTGACCAATACGGGTGACTCCATCCAGGTGCCTGTAGGCAAAGCCACTTTGGGCCGCATCATGGACGTGCTGGGCGCGCCCATCGACGAGCGTGGCCCGGTGAGTGCAGTAAAGTCTGCCTCTATCCACCGCAAGGCGCCAACCTATGACGAACTCAGCCCTTCGCAAGAACTGCTAGAGACCGGCATCAAGGTGATTGACTTGATTTGCCCGTTTGCTAAAGGCGGTAAGGTCGGCTTGTTCGGCGGTGCTGGCGTAGGCAAAACCGTGAACATGATGGAGCTCATCAACAACATCGCCAAGGCGCACAGCGGCTTGTCCGTGTTTGCTGGTGTGGGCGAGCGTACCCGTGAAGGTAACGACTTCTACCACGAGATGGCAGACTCTGGCGTGGTGAACTTGAAGAACCTCGAAGAATCCAAAGTAGCCATGGTGTACGGCCAAATGAACGAGCCACCAGGCAACCGTTTGCGCGTAGCGCTCACGGGCTTGACCATTGCTGAGTCGTTCCGCGACGAAGGCAAAGACGTGCTGTTCTTCGTGGACAACATTTACCGCTACACCTTGGCTGGAACCGAAGTGTCCGCGCTATTGGGTCGTATGCCATCTGCTGTGGGCTACCAGCCTACCTTGGCCGAAGAAATGGGCCGCTTGCAAGAGCGTATTACGTCGACCAAAGTCGGCTCCATCACGTCCATCCAAGCTGTGTATGTACCGGCGGATGACTTGACCGACCCGTCACCAGCGACCACCTTTGCGCACTTGGACTCCACCGTAGTGTTGTCTCGTGACATCGCATCGCTAGGTATCTATCCTGCTGTGGACCCGCTGGACTCAACCAGCCGCCAGCTTGACCCGAACGTGGTGGGTGAAGACCACTACCAAACGGCCCGTGCCGTCCAGGGCACCTTGCAGCGCTATAAAGAACTGCGCGACATTATCGCCATTTTGGGCATGGACGAATTGGCACCAGAAGACAAATTGAGCGTGGCCCGTGCCCGTAAAATCCAGCGCTTCTTGAGCCAGCCCTTCCACGTGGCTGAAGTGTTTACCGGCTCACCAGGCAAGTACGTCACCTTAGCTGAGACCATTCGCGGCTTCAAGATGATTGTCAACGGCGAGTGTGACCACATGCCAGAACAAGCGTTCTACATGGTGGGTACCATCGACGAAGCTATCGAGAAATCCAAAAAGGTGGCGTAAAGCGCATATTCGGGCGTTCCGCGTTGTTGATGTGCTCACTGTGCTTTTCGCACAGTTCTGCGCACCGCCTAGCGAAACATCCCGACTATGCACTTTCCATCCACCTTTTAAACTGGAGTATCTATGAACACTATCCATGTTGATGTTGTAAGCGCCGAAGAATCTATCTTCTCTGGTGAAGCCAAATTTGTGGCACTGCCAGGTGAGGCGGGCGAGCTGGGCATTTACCCACGCCACACGCCGCTGATCACCCGTATCAAAGCGGGCTCGGTACGCATTGAAAAAGCCGACGGTACCGAAGAGTTTGTTTTCGTTGCTGGCGGCTTGCTAGAAGTGCAACCCAATTGCGTCACTGTACTGTCCGACACCGCAGTGCGCGGTAAAGACTTGGATGACGAGAAAGCCAACGCCGCTATGGCCGCTGCCAAGGAAGCCTTGGACAATGCCAAAGGCGAAATTGATGTGGCCAAGGCACAGTCCGAGCTGTTTGTGATGGCGGCGCAGATAGCCGCGCTGCGCAAGTTCCGTCAAAAGAAATAAATCAGTGTTTTCGTTGGGCTAGAAAACCACCTGCGGGTGGTTTTTTTACGCCTGCGTAAAGCGCATGTCCGTGTGCGCGGTGCGCATAGGCCGGGGGCACCGTTACACTCATAATCTTGAGATTCTCTTCAACCCAACGATGATCTGTAAGAACCACACCATGACTAAAAATATCTTGTTTACGCGCAATCTCATGATCAATGCTTGCTTTGTCATGCTCGCTGCTACGGTTAGCTTAGCTGCTTGGGCACAAGCTGAATACCCTGCCAAGCCCATCACCATCGTCGTCGGTTATCCGCCAGGCGGCAGCACCGATCTGACGGGGCGCGTCGTGGCAGACATATTGGCCAAGCAGCTTAAAACCACCACGGTGGTAGAAAACATCGGCGGCGCTGGCGGCACCGTGGGCGCTCAGAAAGTGGTTAACGCGGCAGCTGATGGCTACACCTTGCTGTTGGGGGCGAATAACGAAGTAGCGATTGGCAGGCTAATCAACCCAAACTTGCGGTACGACGGCACCAAAGATTTCACTCCGGTAGGTTTGATCGCATCGCAACCGATGGTGCTGGTAGCTTCAGCGAAAACAGGCGTTAAAACTACAGACGAATTTCTCAAGCTCATCAAGTCAAAGCCCGGCCAATACAGCTATGGCTCGTCAGGTGTGGGCACTGCATTGCATTTGACGGGCGAGCTGGTCAAAGACAAGGCAAGTGCATTTATGGTACACATCCCCTACCGAGGTGTCGCACCTTTGGCCAATGATTTATTAGGCAATACACTGGATTTTGGGGTGTTTGTGCTCAGCTCGGGTCTGCCGCACATTCGCAGCGGAAAGGTTGTGGCGTTGGGAACCTCTGAAAGTCAGCGTAGCGCTGTTACCCCCAATATCCCGGCCTTGTCTGAACATCCCCAGCTTAAGGGGTTAGACATGAGCTCGTGG
>JANOSN010000139.1:0-4322 GCA_031415895.1 Polaromonas sp.
AAGAAATGCTGGAAATCGCCAGCTTTGACGAAGACACCGTCACTGAGCTGCGTACCCGCGCTAAAGACGCATTGCTGACCATGGCGATTGCCAAAGAAGAGTCAGTAGAAGAAGTCAGCCAAGACTTGAAAGATCTTGAAGGCCTAACACCCGCATTGATCGCCAAGTTGTCTGAGGGTGGCGTGCACACCCGTGATGAGCTGGCTGACCTTGCTACTGACGAACTTACCGACATTACCGGCCAATCTGCCGAAGAAGCCACCACGCTCATTATGAAGGCGCGTGAACACTGGTTTGCCAACGAAGCAGCTGCAGATGCAGCCAGCGACGCCAAAAATAACGCTGTACCAGCGGCTGAGTAACATCATGGAGACGAGCAGAAAATTATGTCAAGTACCACAGTCTCCGAGTTTGCAAAAGAACTCAAGCAATCCAACGATACCCTGCTCGAGCAGCTAAAAAGCGCAGGTGTAGCTAAAGCATCGGCCAGCGACGCGCTGACCGATCACGACAAGCAAAAATTGCTAGCATTTTTGCAAACTAGCCACGGCACTGCCACGGCTGAGCGCAAAAAGATTTCGCTAACGAAAAAAACCACGTCAGAAATTAAACAAGCTGACTCGACGGGCAAAGCCCGTACGATTGAAGTTAAAACACTGAAAAAACGCACCTTTGTTCAGCGCGACGATGAGGTAGATTCTTCTGCACAAGAGTTGGGTCAACCCAGTGCGCCTACTATCGACGATGCTGAACTAGCCCGCCGCGAAGATGAAGCACGCCGCCAAGCCGAGCTGTTAAGCCGCCAAGAAGAAGAGCTGGCCGAGCGCCGCCGTGTGCGCGAGGCGCAAGAAGAGCGCGAAATGGCTGTGGCACAAAAAGCAGTTGCGGCAGCAACCCAAGCACATGATGATGTGCAAAAAGAGGGCGCAGCCCAAGAAGGAGCTGCGCCGCCAGCATCTAAAACACTCGCTCAAATGCAGGCCGAAGATGCTGCTCGCAAGCAAGCTGTGCGCGCTGAAAAAGATGCTGTAGTTGCCAATAAAACTGCTGCTCAGGTAGAAAAAGAAGCTGCTGCTGCTGCAGTGGCCAATCAAGCCAAAGCCAGTGCGGATGAGGCCGTACGCGTCGCAGCTGTTGCCAAGGCTGATGATGTTGCGCGCGCTAAAGATTTAGATGAGCGACGTCGTAAGGCCTTGGCCGAAGCCGAAGGCATCCGCGCCATGATGAATGCGCCTAAGCGCGTTTTGGTGGCTAAGAAGCCTGAAGAAATTAAACCTGTTTCTAAAGAAGGCGTTAAAGGCACGTTGCACAAGCCTGCCGGTGCGCCGGGCGCTAAGCCTGCGGCTGGTGCGGCATCGCCTACCAGTGGCCCGCGTGGTGTTAAAACCGAAGTCAAATCTGAAAAATTGTCTTCTAGCTGGGGCGGTGACCCTGCCAAGAAGAAAGAGATCAAAACCCGTGGCGACGCCAGCGGCGGTGTAGGCCGCAGCAACTGGCGCGGCGGCCCACGCGGCAAGCGCCGTGGTGGTGACGATGATCGCGAGAACCAAGCCCCAGCGGTGGCAGTGGAAACACGTGTATTAGAAGTGCATGTGCCCGAAACAATTACGGTGGCTGAACTGGCGCACAAGATGGCTGTGAAGTCGTCTGAAGTCATCATGAAGCTCATGAAACTCGGTCAGATGGTCACCATCAACCAGCCGCTAGACCAAGACACCGCCATGATTGTGGTGGAAGAGCTGGGGCACAAAGCGGTGGTGGCTGCGCTGGACGATCCAGAAGCATTTACCGACGACGAAGGCGTAGAACAAACCGCAGAATTGCTGCCACGCGCCCCTGTGGTGACCGTCATGGGCCACGTCGACCACGGCAAAACTTCATTGCTGGACTATATTCGCTGTGCCAAAGTAGCCTCTGGCGAAGCCGGTGGCATTACCCAGCACATTGGTGCTTACCACGTTGAAACACCACGCGGCATGATCTCGTTCCTAGATACCCCTGGTCACGAGGCCTTCACGGCTATGCGTGCCCGTGGTGCCAAGGCCACAGACATCGTGATCTTGGTGGTAGCAGCGGACGACGGCGTGATGCCGCAAACCAAAGAGGCTATCAAGCACGCGAAAGCCGCGGGTGTGCCAATCGTGGTGGCGATCAACAAAATCGACAAACCAGACTCTAACCCCGAGCGCGTGGAAAACGAGCTGGTGGCCGAAGAAGTGGTGCCTGAAGAATTTGGCGGTGATTCACCGTTCGTCACAGTGTCTGCTAAGACTGGCGCAGGTGTTGATGCCTTGCTAGAGCAAGTACTGTTGCAAGCTGAAGTGTTAGAACTCAGAGCACCCGTTGACGCGATGGCCAAAGGCTTGGTGATTGAAGCCCAGCTAGACAAAGGCCGTGGCCCAGTGGCTACCGTGCTGGTGCAAACCGGTACGCTGAAAACTGGCGACATTGTATTGGTAGGTTCCACCTATGGCCGCGTGCGCGCCATGTTGGACGAAAACGGCGCACCGATCAAGTCCGCTGGCCCCTCTATTCCGGTTGAAATCCAGGGTCTGGCTGAAGTGCCAAACGCAGGTGATGAGTTTATGGTGATGGCAGACGAGCGCCGTGTGCGCGAGATTGCTACTTACCGTGCTGGTAAGTTCCGCAATACCAAGCTGTCTAAGCAACAAGCGGCCAAGCTAGAGAATATGTTCAGCGACATCAATGCTGGCGAAGTTAAAATGCTGCCGATTATTGTCAAGGCTGACGTGCAGGGCTCGCAAGAAGCCTTGTCGCAATCACTGCTTAAGTTGTCAACAGCCGAAGTGAAAGTGCAGATCGTGTTTGCCGCAGTAGGCGGTATTTCTGAATCTGACGTGAACTTGGCTATTGCGTCTAAGGCCGTCATCATCGGCTTTAACACCCGTGCTGACGCAGGCGCGCGCAAATTAAGCGAGAACAACGGTGTAGACATTCGCTACTACGACATTATTTATGACGCAGTTGACGATGTGAAAGCCGCCATGTCCGGCATGTTGACGCCTGACAAGAAAGAAGAAATTTTGGGTACCGCCGAAATTCGCCAAGTGTTCAAGGTCTCCAAGATCGGCTCGATTGCGGGCTGTATGGTCACCAGCGGTCTGGTCAAGCGCAGTGCCAAACTGCGTTTGCTACGCGACAACATGGTCATCTTCACTGGCGAACTCGACTCGCTGAAGCGCTTTAAAGATGATGCGAAAGAAGTCAAAGAAGGCTTTGAGTGCGGCTTGAACATCAAGAACTACAACGATATCAATGAAGGTGACGTGCTGGAGTTCTTTGAGATTCGCGAAGTGGCGCGTACGCTGTAAAACTAGTCTGCTATGCCGAAGAAAAAATCATCCACTCCCAATCGCGGCATTCGTGTCGGCGACCAGATTCAGCGTGATCTGGCCGAGTTGATCGCGCGCGAGTTGAAAGATCCGCGCGTGGGGATGGTGACGATCAATGCTGTGGAGGTAACACCAGACTACGCGCATGCGCAGGTGTACTTCAGTTTGTTGACGGGTGATCCAGAGGCAGCTACGGCAGGTTTGAACCAAGCGGCTGGTTTTTTGCGTAACGGCTTGTTCAAGAAATTGCATATTCACACTGTGCCCACGCTGCATTTTCATTTTGACCGCAGCATCGAGCGCGCATCCGATATGAACGCGCTGATCAGCAAGGCTGTGGCCTCGCGTTCCAAAGACGAGGAATAGTATGCAGACGTCTCGCACTAGGGTGCAGCGTCGCCCAGTGCATGGGGTGTTGCTGCTAGATAAACCACTGGGATTGTCCAGCAATGATGCCTTGCAAAAAGCCAAATGGTTGTTGCGCGCTGAGAAAGCTGGGCATACCGGCACGCTCGATCCGTTAGCCACCGGTGTACTGCCATTGTGCTTTGGCGCAGCTACCAAATTCAGTGCTTTGCAACTAGAGGCCGTGAAGACTTATGAGGCTACTGCTGTGTTGGGCATTAAGACATCTACTGGCGATGCAGAAGGCGAAGTGATTGCCACGCGCGAAGTCAACGTCACGCAAGCAGACATTGAGCGTGTTCAAAAGCAGTTCACCGGCCCCATCAGCCAAGTGCCCCCGATGCACAGCGCTTTGAAGAAAGACGGCAAGGCTTTGTACGAATATGCGCGCGAAGGCGTAACCATAGAGCGCGAAGCCCGAAACGTTACTATTTACCAGCTACATATTGCTCTAGTCCAAGTAAATACTGCTCAACTAGCTATTAAAATAGTAGCTACAGTGAGTAAGGGTACTTATATTCGTACCTTGGGCGAGGACATTGGCGAGGCTTTGGGTTGTGGTGC
>JANOSN010000140.1:0-8734 GCA_031415895.1 Polaromonas sp.
CTCAGCAGTTAGATGTGCCGGTGCTTTTGTTAGGCTCTGGCAAAGACGTGGCGCTGTGTGATGAGATCGTTGCATTAGCCCCCAAACACTGTACTAATTTAGCAGGAAAAACCTCTTTAGTTCAAGCAATTACTGCCCAAGCAGCTAGCAAATTCATAGTAACTAACGACTCAGGATTGATGCATGTGGCCGCTGCTTTGGATGTGCCGCAAGTAGCCATCTTCGGCTCTAGCAGCCCGCTGCACACGCCGCCGCTGAGCGCTGCTGCGCAAGTCATTTGGCTCAAAGACGATGCCACCTACCAGCCTGCACTAGACTGCGCGCCATGCTTTGAGCGCGAATGTCCGCTGGGTCATACGCGCTGCTTGAACGACATCACGCCTGAAATAGTGCTTGCACGTATCCACGCCTTGCCTGTGCGAGGCCAGTAAACGCTAGGCTCAGCCCCCCGCAGTGCACCCCGTTATGATGATGGCATGAACGCACCACAGTCCCCCGCTACCCCTGACGTCCACGACATTACGCCAGCCAAGCTGACGTGGTTGCAAACTTTCAAGGTCTACACCGAAGGGCCTACACTGCGCATGTTCAGCTTAGGCTTTTCTGCAGGCTTGCCGCTGCTGCTGGTACTGGGCACGTTAAGCTTTTGGCTGCGTGAGGCAGGCATTAACCGCGCCACGATTGGTTACCTCAGCTGGATTGGTCTGGCCTACGGTTTTAAGTGGTGCTGGGCACCGCTGGTAGACAGGTTACCCATTCCCGTGCTTACCGCCATGCTGGGGCGTAGGCGCAGTTGGTTGCTGTTGTCACAGCTGACCATCATTGCGGGCTTGGTCGGCATGGCGATGGCAGACCCCAAAGTTACGCTCATGCCAGTAGTGTGGTGTGCGTTGATTGTGGCCTTTGGGTCGGCCACGCAAGACATAGCGCTAGACGCTTTTCGCATTGAAAGCGCTGACGTGCAACGCCAGCCCGCATTGGCTGCAGCGTACCAAACCGGCTACCGCATTGCCATGATCTGGGCGGGCGCCGGCGTACTCAAAATAGCCGCACGCGCTGAAGTATCAGACGCTGCCAACTACCAGCACGCTGCTTGGCAAGTGGCCTACTTGGTGATGGCGGCGTCCATGCTGGTGGGCGTGCTGACAGTGCTGTTTACCGCCGAGCCTGCAGGCAAAAACATGCCGCCCGCTAAAAACCTGCATGAGTGGCTGCAAACCGCATTGATTGCGCCATTTACTGATTTTTTTGGTCGCTACAAATTACAAGCCGCTTTGATCTTGGCACTCATTGCTATCTACCGCATCAGTGATGTAGTCATGGGTATCATGGCCAATCCGTTTTATGTCGACATGGGCTACACCAAAGACGAGGTGGCTAACATCACCAAGGTGTATGGCGTCATCATGACGCTGCTGGGCGCGTTTATTGGCGGCGTGATGTCTATGCGCATTGGCGTGATGCGTGTGCTGGCACTGGGCGCGCTGCTGTCGGCGCTGAGCAACTTGCTGTTTGCTTGGCTGGGCACGCGCGGGCACGATGTGCAAGCGCTGGTGTGGGTCATCTCGGCTGACAACTTGGCCAGCGGTATTGCATCGGCTTCGTTTATTGCCTATATGTCGAGTTTGACGAATATTCAGTATTCAGCCACACAATACGCGCTGTTTAGTTCGCTGATGTTTTTGTTGCCTAAGTTTATTGGTGGTTTCTCGGGCACCTTTGTGAATGCCTTTGGGTACCCTACTTTTTTCATTGGCACGGCGCTGCTGGGCGTGCCGTCGCTGCTGCTGGTGTTGCTGGCCTCGCGCGCAAGTACCAAACCCAAAGCATAAGCCCTATTACACAGATGATCTGCGCTTTCACATGGCTGTCGATGGCACTGACATCATGGGCATCCGGCCCAGTGAACTTACTTTGCCCTATGCTATCAGCGGCGACATGTCCCCAGATGTGGCAGCCATTGTCACCGAGCGCGCGCCCAACACTATGCTGTACGACCAGCGCAGCATCATCCAAACCTTGCAATACTTTGAGGCTAACCTGCGCCCATTACGCACGCTGTACGCGTTGGCAGCGATGGTGCAAGAGCGACGCCACGAAATAGATGCCAAGCGCACTTACCATCTAGAACGTCATGGCGTTTTTGATGCCATTATTGATTTGCCGGGCGCGCGTGTGATGGTGCGCGATGGCTTGCGCCCCTTCGATTTGGATGCGTCTAACTGGCTAACGCGCCCCATGCATGCTTTGTACATGTGCCGCGCTATTACCACCACTGTAAAAGACTCAGTTTTGGCAGTAGAGGCTGGCATGTCGTATGGTGCAAGGTCGTCAGTTTCGGGCGACTCGCGCTTGACCGGGCAAGACAGTGGCACCCTGCCAGCCTACGGCGAGGGCTTTGATTTAGCCACCATGGTGGGTGATTTGCGGTAGGGCCTAGCGTCTGTGCTGGCCGTAGTGTGCTGGGGTCACACAACGGCAGCAAAACTGCTAGCTTGTGCCAAAGGCCAATAGCGTTTGAACACTTGGTGCTGAGTATCCAAATCACCACCTAACAACGCACCATCGGGCATCTGCGGCACCAGGTTGGCCAGCAAACGCACTTGATTATCGTCCAGCCTGCGCACAATATGGTGGGCGCTGATAGCGCCTGGGTGCGTAAGGCCCGCAGCTTGCACCATCTCTTTCAGCGCATGCAGGGTTTGCTGGTGAAAGTTAAACACGCGGTCAGCTTTGGTGGGCACATGCAAGGCTTTTTGGCGGTGCGCATCTTGCGTGGTTACCCCCGTGGGGCAGTGGCCGGTGTGGCAGGCCTGCGCCTGAATGCAACCCAGTGCAAACATAAAGCCGCGTGCCGAGTTGCACCAGTCAGCGCCCAGCGCCATCATGCGGACGATATCAAACGCGCTGACCACTTTGCCAGCGCAGCCTAGGCGAATACGCTCGCGCAGGTTCACACCCTTTAGTGTGTTGTGCACCAGCAGCAAACCCTCTTGCAGCGGTGCGCCCACATGGTCGGTAAACTCTAACGGGGCAGCCCCAGTGCCACCTTCTGCACCGTCCACCACGATAAAGTCTGGCGTAATGCCCGTGGCCAGCATGGCTTTGACTATGGCAAACCATTCCCACGGGTGGCCAATACACAGCTTGAACCCGCAAGGCTTACCGCCTGACAATTCACGCAAATAAGCGATGAAATGCAGCATTTCTACCGGCGTGCTGAACGCGCTGTGCGACGCAGGCGATACACAATCCACACCCATCGGCACGCCACGTGCAGCGGCAATCTCGGCCGTCACTTTAGGCCCTGGCAGCACACCGCCTTGGCCTGGCTTGGCGCCTTGGCTGAGTTTGAGCTCAATCATTTTGACCTGTGGGTCGCGGGCGTTAGCGCCAAATTTTTCAGCGTTAAAACTGCCATCATCGTTGCGACAACCAAAGTAACCCGAGCCAATCTCCCACACCAAATCACCACCATGCACACGGTGGTATTGGCTGATAGAGCCTTCGCCTGTATCGTGCGCAAAGCCGCCGCGTTTAGCGCCGTGGTTCAACGCCAAAATAGCATTGGCGCTCAAAGCACCAAAGCTCATGGCCGAGATATTGAACACACTCATGGCGTAGGGCTGGGTACAGCCGCTGACCGCTGTGCCTACGGTAATGCGAAAGTCGTGTGACGCTATTTTGGTAGGTGCCATCGAGTGGTTGATCCACTCATAGCCTTCAGCGCCTACGTCTAGCTGAGTGCCAAACGGGCGCTTGTCAGACTCGCCTTTGGCGCGTTGGTACACCAGTGAGCGTTGCGCACGTGAGAAGGGAGCCGCCTCGTTGTCACTTTCTAAAAAGTACTGCCGCATTTCAGGGCGAATGAATTCCAGCAAAAATCTAAAGTGCCCAATGACTGGGTAGTTGCGCAAAATAGCATGTTTGTTTTGGCGCAGATCACGCAGCCCTAGCAAGCTGAGGGCTAAAAACACCACGAAGTAAAGCAAGCCTACCCGAAACGCAATCAAACTGAACAGCGCTAGCAACGCACCAAAGATGCACAGGCCCCAAGCGGTATAACGAACAGGCAGGTGGGCGTTGGCCCGGGCAATAGTTTCTGCAATCATGGGTGCAATGCTAACTGTAAAAAGCACGCCCTGTAACGTATTAATCTCTTGCGGATTTGAAAATGCTCACTTTGAATGGGTTTTACTGATATTTTTTGGGCATGGTGGCATAGGGCAGTGGCTGCAGCAGATCGCGTCCCAGCAAACAATGCCGGTAGAACAACAAGCCGCCTCACCGCTAAACCGCTAAAATATAGGTACCATGACGTTTAGACCACGGCTACAATTTTTACCAGTTTTGAGGATATCCCCATGTCTGCACCATCACAACAACCTACCGATTCAGCAGTTGAAAAAGACGGCGTAGAAGCTATCGTCCCGTTTATGCCCGTTGTGCTGCCAGTGGTTGGCGCCATCATGATGCTGTTGATTGCGTTTATTGCCGTGTTCATGGCATAAAAATCGCCTAATACGGCTGTAGTCCAAGTATTCATTGACTATTTAGCTATTTAAATCATAGCAATCAGCTATCGCCTTAAGCCCCTAGGCCCCGCACAGGCATGATGTGCACCGCCTCAGACGGGATGTGCAGCACCAGCGTGCTGCCTACGCTAGCGCCAAAGCCGCGCAAAACTGCGGTGGATAAATTTAAGGTTATTGTGTCATCCGCTGGCACGCCGGTTACGGCCAGTTTACATACGCAGATTTCGCCCAAGGGCAGCATTTCTGTCAATTCGCAGGACAGGTAATTGTCTGCAGGGTCTGTAGCCATTGAGGTTACTGCGGGCTGAGTTTGTAATATTTGCACCGCGTCGCCTGCCAATACCCAGGTCACCTGTGTGCCTGCATCAATTTTGCCTTTGTCTCCAACTTGCAGCACATGCGTGCCCCATTGCAGTTGGCCGTAGTTTTGCGGTCTTAGAGGCGCATCTGAGCTGGGTGCAGACACGCTATCAAACACCCCTGCAAAGTGGTTGTGAATACCCACCAGCTGCGCTACGCGGGCATTGCGTGGGCTGCGCAGCACCCTCTCGGGTGGGCCGCTTTGTAATGTGGTGCCTGCGTCAACAATCACCACGCGGTCAGCCAAGCGGCGGGCTTCGGCCAGATCGTGGGTGACTAGCACGATGGGCAGTTGCATGCTGGCGTGCAACTGGGCCAATGCACGGTACAGCACCTGGCGCATGGGCGCGTCGACGGCTGAAAACGGCTCGTCTAATAGCAGCACACCGGGCAACGCCATCGCGTTGGTTGTGTTGGCAAGCGGTGGCGTAGCGCCTGTTACGTTGGCACTGTGGTGCAGTGGCAGCAGGCGCACCAGCGCCCGCGCTAGCGCTACGCGCTGCTGCTGCCCACCGCTGAGCTGGTGGGGCAAGCGCAGGGCTAAGTCAGCCATTCCCATGCGCTCTAGCAAGGCCATAGATTGAACATACTTTTGGCCCCAAGTCCAAGTATCTTGTGCACATACTGCTATGTTATCTCTAGCAGACAGGTGTGGAAATAAAGCATACTGCTGAAACACCAAGCCCACACGCCGCTGTTGTGGCACCAGGTTAATGCGCTGCGCGCTGTCAAACCACACGGTGTTTTCTGCAGTGAGGCCCCCCGTGCGCTGCAGCGTTACGCTGCCTTGCAAACTGGGGGAATTAAACAACCCAGCAATCGCGCGCAGCAAAGTCGTTTTGCCGCTGCCCGATGGGCCTACCAGCGCCACCAATTCGCCTGGCGCGCAGTCAAACTCGGCCTGTAGCGGCACCGGTGTATTGCACCTTAGAGACACGTGCAGCTGCCAGCCTGCGCCGGTATAGCCAGAAGGCCCCCCAGATACAGGCGCGGCCATACTTACTGACCCGTCGCGGTAACGTCGCAAGTCAGCACAAAACTGATACTGCCCAGTGCAGGCAATGCAGGTAGCGCCACGCCTGCAGGGCTTAGCAAACCGGTGCCAGGGTAGTAAGTGTTGACAATGCCCGCAATAGAGGTGGTGGCAGCGTCGTTGCCCGGTGTAGCGCAGACCTGTGCCACGGCAGCATGACACAACAGGCTTATCAACACGCCCACAAATTGCAGCGCATAACGAAGATAGGCTGTTAAATGCATGTCAGTTTTAAAAAGGTCTGGGTTAGATGACAAGATGAGCTGATTATGGTTCAACTCATAAGTTATTCGTTTGCTCGGTGCTGCGTGCGAAACACCACCACCAGCGCCAGCAGCGAGCACACCACCAGCGCCAGCGCCATCACATGCGCGCCGGTATTGTCAAAGGCTTGCACGCGGTCATAGATGGCTATCGACAGGGTTTTAGTCTCGCCGGGAATCGAGCCGCCCACCATCAGCACTACTCCAAATTCACCCAAAGTGTGTGCCACCGTCAGCGCAATACCTGCCAGCACACCGGGCCAGGCCAGTGGCAGTTCGATGGTGGTGAAGGTACGCCAAGGGCCCAGCCCGCCTACCCACGCGGCCTCGCGCACGCTGGGTGCGATGGCGCTGAGCGCACGCTGCATCGGTTGCACCATGAACGGAATATTCACCAGCAGTGACGCTACCAGCAACCCCCAGAAGCTAAATACGAGCTGCACATTCAACTGCGTCGCCAGCCACGCGCCCACTGGCGATGCAGGCCCTAAAGCCGTGAGTAAATAAAACCCCACCACGGTTGGCGGCAACAATAGCGGCAGCATGAGTAGCGCCTCTACCCAAGGCTTGGTGCGGCTGTGTGTCACCGCCAGCCAGCGTGCCAACCACAGCGACGGTGGCAACAGCAGCACCGCTGTGAGCGCCGCTAACGAGAGTGAAACTTTTGCTGCTTGCCAATCCATAAGAAGTTATTTGCTATAAATTATGTAGCTATATAATCAATGAATGCTTGGACTAAAGGGCTATTTTGTTGGTAAATAGGCCTTAGCGGCTTAATTCAGTATCTCTTGCGCGGGATCATCGCTGGTCAGCACGCGCTGGGCAAAAGCTTGCAGCTTGACGGTGTCAGCGCGCAGCACTTCTTGTTTAACCGCCAGCACCTGCGCAGGGTGCATTGAGAAGGTGCGCAGGCCCATGCCCAGCAGCAAGCGTGTCATGCCCACGTCGCCTGCCATCTCGCCGCACACACTCACGCTTTTGCCTTGTGCGTTGCAGGCCGCAATGGTTTGGGCCACCAGCTGCAGTACGGCAGGGTGCAATGGGTCGTACAAATGGGCTACCGATTCGTCAGCGCGGTCAATGGCTAGCGTGTACTGAATCAAGTCGTTAGTGCCCAACGATAAAAAGTCAAAGTATTTTAAAAATAGCGGCAGCGACAAAGCGGCAGCGGGCACCTCAATCATCGCGCCAATTTGCACGTGGCCATATCCTGCACCCCGGTTGTCCAGCTCGGCGCGGGCCAGGTCAAGCTGGCGCAGGGTTTGGCGAATTTCGCTGGCAGCGCAGAGCATGGGAATCATCAAGTTGACTTTGCCATGCGCCGCTGCACGCAAAATGGCGCGCAGCTGGGTGCGAAACATCGCAGGCTCAGACAGGCTCCAGCGGATGGCCCGCAGGCCCAGTGCGGGGTTCAGGTGGGTATGGCTGTCGTGGCTAGCGCTGTGGCTGCCTGAGTCCAGTGGTTTGTCTGCCCCCACGTCGATGGTGCGAATGGTGACGGGCAGGCCTTCCATGCCCTCGACTGCGCGCACGTAGGCGGCGTACTGCTCGTCTTCGCCAGGCAGTTTGCCACCGGCTATACCACCGCGCCCCATGAATAAAAATTCACTGCGAAACAAACCTACGCCTACTGCGCCGCTGGCCAGGGCCGGTGCTGCGTCTTCGGGCATTTCAATATTGGCCAGGAGCTCAATTTTTTGGCCATCTAGCGTGATAGCGGGTGTGTGCATCAGGCGCAATAAACGCTCACGCTCTAACTCGCCTTGGCGCTGCTTAAAGCCGTACTCTGACAAGATGATGGGCGACGGGTCGACCACCATCACACCGGCGTCACCATCCACAATCAACCAGTCGTCTTGGCGCACCAGCTGGCTGGCCGTGCGCGCGCCCACCACAGCGGGGATGTCCATGCTGCGCGCCACGATAGCGGTGTGCGATGTTTTGCCGCCCACGTCAGTCACAAAGCCTGCAAACACGCTGGTTTTAAACTGCAGCATGTCAGCGGGGTTCAGATCGTGCGCAATCAAAATCAGGGGCACGTCTTGGCCGTCGCTGAGCAATAAGTTTTGCTGGCCCTGCTGGCGCTTGCGCGGTGCGGGGGGCGCGGCAATGGGCGAGGCGACACCTTTCATGACGCGCAGTACGCGCTCGACCACTTGCTCTAGGTCAGCCTTGCGTTCACGCAGATACGCGTCTTCCATCTCGTCAAACTGGCGCGAGACCACTTCTAGTTGCGTAATCAGCGCCCACTCTGCGTTGTACAAACGGTCTTTAACCCAGTGTGTCACGCCGTCTTGCAAGGTTTGGTCTTGCAGCAGCATTTGGTGCACATCTAGCAGCGCCGTCAGTTCACTGGGTGCATCTTTAGCGTCCTTGCCAACCAATGAGTGTTGCAGTTTGATCAGCTCGGCCACCACGGTATCTTTGGCGTCTTTAACACGCAGCAGCTCAGCGTCAATTTGGTCGGCTTTGATAAAGTAATGCGCCACATCCATGCGGCTAGACGCCACCACCACGGCGCGCCCAATGGCGATACCGCGTGC
>JANOSN010000141.1:0-1277 GCA_031415895.1 Polaromonas sp.
GCACGCCAGCTAGTGCCAGCACATCTTGCAGCTTGGCTTGGTTGGGCGCTAGTAGGGCGCTGGTGCTAATGACTTGCAGGGCAGGTGTTTCTAGCGCAGGTGCGCTTGGTTGCGCGTGGGCTAGTGCAGCTAAAAAGCCCATCGCTAGCGCAATGCAGACCAAGGCAACACGCTTTAAATAACCAAACAAGACTACTGACCACATAACGTAAGCAAACACCGGGTGATGCTGCGTACAGGTTAACTGCCAGTAAGTTGATCTACTGGCCTCATGTTTGCTGCGGGTAGGCTACCCGAGCTGAGCACTTGTGTACGCAAAGCGTGCTAATTGTCTGGTGATTAACGTGCTGGTACAAAATGCGTTGTTTAAAACTCGCTTTTAAGAGGCAATCAAAACGCTGTAGTGCGACTTATTCAACGTTTGCGTGGCTTTTTTACGGTGGTGGTTTTGGACTTTGTAGCGCGATTTGTGCTAGCGGCTACGCGTTTGCTTGCGCCTTGGGCTGCGCGCCCAACTACTTGGCCGCCTTTGCTGGCCTTGGCAGTTTTGATCACTTTGCCGCCTTTAGCCGCCCGGCCGCCCGCCACGCGCACTTGCTTAGGCACATACAGCACGACAGTTTGTTTGGCTTTAAAGCTGCCGCCTGCGCTAATTTTGTTCCAAGTGGCCAGGTTAGCTGCGCTTACTTTGTACTTGCTGGCCATGGCCGCTACGCTGATGGGTTTGCGCAGCTTGATAGACTGTTTGACCAACACAATTTCAGGTGCTAGGCTGATTTGGCCGTTGTCGGCAACTTGTTCGCTCACGTCTTTTTGTTGCGCGGCGCCGCGTGGCACCAGCAGGGTAGATCCTGCCTTGATCAGCATGCGCGGTGGGATGCGGTTGATCTCACGAAACTGCGCCTCGCCCATGCCCACGCGGCGCGCTGCATCAGCCGCCTTCATGGTGCTGGGCGCTGTCCACACCGTCCAGCCAGCGGTTTGGCCGTTGTGGATGGACAGGTTGCGTTCAAAAATACCGGCGTTGTCCCACGGCAGTAAAATTTGCTTGGTGAGCGACGCAAACAGCACCGGCTTGTTGGCCGAGGGGTTGAGTTGCTTGAAGTCTTCTAGCTTGATCTCGGCCAGCTTGGCAGCCAGCGCTACGTCGAGGTCGCGCGCCAATGGCACGCTTTGAAAATACGGGTGGTTTGGTATGTCTGGCAGCGCAGCGCTGAACACTGAGGGGTTTAGCACAATATTTTTAACTGCCTGCAGCTTGGGCACGTAGTTGCGCG
>JANOSN010000142.1:0-2685 GCA_031415895.1 Polaromonas sp.
AAAAGTGCCTGAATCGCTGGGGCCAGCTAAAAAGCAATCGTTGTGTATGCCAGCGCGGTTTTGCTGGGTGGCGTTGGGGTACCATTTTTGCAAATCGGGTGGATAGCGAAACCCGATTTGCGTAGTGGCGGGCATGTTGGCCAGCAGCGCATCCCGGATGATGACGCGGTTAGCATCGGCCTCGGTGCACGTCGTTGTGGGCAGCGCGTTGTAGCCGCACGAGTTGCCCGACTGCGACGAATGCCATTCACCCCACGCGCCGACAAAGCCTGCGCGCATGTAGGGGATGAGGTCGGCGTTAGCGGCCAGCACGGGTTTAAGCTGCTCGGTGTGGCGCTTGATTTGCGCGGCGCTGGCATCTTTGCCGCCTGCAGAAAAGTCGTAGCTAAACAGCAGCGTTACCTTCATGCCTGCAGCACGCACTTTAGTAAAACTGTTGTTCAGTGAGATGAGCCAAGCGTCGGGAAAATCTGCATTGCGAAAGGCATCCAGCTCTACTTTTGCAAACAACAATCTGTGGCCTGCGTTGTACGTGGCTTGCACACTGCCCGCGTCGTATTGGGTAACAAAGTCGTTGCCCGACCAGCCGTAAAACCCACGCTCGGGGTTAGAAAAATCGGCGGTGGTACTGGAGAAGGTGGCTGAAACTTGCGCTGCAGCTGCAACTGGAGCTGGGGCAGGACTTGAAGTAGAGGGCGGTGGTGTAGGTGCAGAGGCTGGAAGGGACGCAGGTTGAGGCGCTGTTATCGGCGTAGCTGCAGCATTGCTAGGGCTTGCCCCAGTGCTAACGCCACCACCGCAGGCCGTTAAAGAGGCCACTGCCAGTGCCAAGATGCTGGCTATTTTGAGTCTATGGTCTGCCATCAGTGCCTTCATAGTTGAGGTAACTCGATGCGCAGATTATGGCGGCCTATCCTGTGTACTCCTGCCCCAATTTGTATCAAACTTCTCGCTGTGTTTACTGCTGCGCTGCCGGTGTTGCTAAAGATTTATCAGCAGGTTTATCTTCGGTTTTCACCGCTCCTGGCTGAGCACTGGTTGGCAACTGCCCCGACGTACCCACGCTCACCGTAGCAGGCCCTACCCCTACGCCTACTGAGCCGCTGAGCGTGCCGTTTGAGTTGACGCCTACGCCAATGCTGCCAAAAGGCCCCAGTGGAAAGCTTACGCCCACGCCGGTGCTCATGTTGGCACAACCAGTGGTTAAAAATAGGCAAAATAGGCTGGTGGTCCAAGTATTTACTGCTCGAATAGCTATTGATTTCATAGTAGGTCCTTTGCGCTTACAGGCAGCGCTTGAGGTAACTTTACGCTAAACCGGGGTTGCCCGCCATGCCTTGCAGCGTAGGGTTGTTTAAAACCACGGGTTTGATGACTTTTTGCGCTTTTAGGTAAGTTTCCACCACATCCCACACCGGTGGGCCTGCGTTTTTGCTGGCCTCTTGCACGGGGGCCCAGCCGGCTACTTTGTAGGTTTTATCGGCCTCTAGCAGCTTAGCGCCTAGGCGCATATTGCTGATGCGTGCGCCGGTTTTGGCGGTTGGGTCACACGTGTATTGCATGCCACCCACGCGCACCATGTCTCCCCCTTGTTGGTAGTACGGGTCGGGGTTAAACAGGTTGTCGGCTACGTCTTCCAGCACGTTTTTAATCGTCTCACCAGTCATGTCGCTTAGCGTGGTCCAAGGGTAGGTGATGGCGGTTTGGTCCATCACATGCTCGCGCGTGATAGCTTGGCCGGGCAGCAGTGATGTGCCCCAGCGGAAGCCAGGGGAAAACGCAATCTGCCCGCCGCGCACGTTCATCAGAGCGTCAATGATCAATTGGTCAAATGTGCCGCTAAAGTTACCGCGCCGGTACAGCAGGCCTTCGGTCGTAGCCAGCGTTTCTTCTAGCTTTGCTTTAAACGGCGAGCGGATTTTGTCGATCAGCGCTTGCATGTCTTTGTCGGCTGGCAAGAAGTTGGCAAAAATCGGCAACAGCTTGTAGTTAACTGCAACCACTTTTTTGTCTTTGACATCAATGTCCAGCACGCCGAGAAATTTGCCATTGCTGCCTGCGTTGGTTACCAGTGTTTGGCCGCTTGCGTTTTTCACCATCGTGGGCACAGGCACGCCGTCGTGCGTGTGGCCACCCAATATCGCGTCAATGCCCGTCACGCGGCTGGCCAGTTTCAAATCAACATCCATGCCGTTATGGCTGAGCAGCACTATCGCCTGCGCGCCCTTGGCCTTGCATTCGTTGACCTGCTTTTGCAAGTCGTCCTCGCGTATGCCAAAGCTCCAGTTAGGCACTTGCCAGCCGGGGTTGGCAATGGGCGTGTACGGAAACGCTTGGCCAATGATGCCCACCGTCACGCCGTTCATTTCTTTGATGACATACGGTTTGAACACTGCGTCTTCAAAGTCTTTTGTTTTGACGTTTTGCGCGATAAAGTCGATGCCTTTGAAAGATCCGCTGGCTGCGAAATCTTTCTCAATAATCTGTTTGACGCGCTCCTCGCCGTAGGTAAATTCCCAGTGCGCTGTCATCACATCTACACCCAGCAGCTTGGCCGCATCCACCATGTCTTGCGCGCCCGTCCACAGGCTGGTAGCACTGCCCTGCCACGTGTCGCCACCGTCCAGCAGCAGCGCACCGGGGCGGCTGGCCTTGAGCTGCTTGACTAGCGTAGCGATGTGCGCA
>JANOSN010000143.1:0-2951 GCA_031415895.1 Polaromonas sp.
ACTTGTAAGCCACGGGGTTGTAGCCCGAGAACATCACCCGCGTTTCGGCATCGCGTATGGCCTGCAGCACGCGGCCAAATTTGCTTTGTACCAGCCAGCGCGAGAAGAGATAAAAACCCAACAACGTAAAACCGGTGATGACAAACAGCACCATGCGCGTGCTCTGCGTGGCCACAGGAGTATCCAAAATACGTTTGAAATCCGTAAAGCCGTTGTTGCCGCCAAAGCCTGTTTCATTGCGAAAAAACAGCAGCATGGCGGCGTAAGTTAAAGCCTGGGTGATGATAGAAAAATACACGCCTTTGATGCGTGAGCGGAAGGCGAAGAAGCCAAATACTAGCGCCAACAAACCGGGCATCAAAATCACCATCAACATTTGAAATATAAAAGAGGCGCTACCTGTCCAGTGCCAAGGCAAAGTTTTCCAATCTAAGAAAACCATAAAGTCCGGTAACTCGCTTTTATAGTTACCCTCCAGGCCAATCTGGCGCATCAGGTACATGCCCATGGCGTAGCCGCCCAGTGCGAAGAACAGGCCGTGGCCCAAGGACAAAATGCCGGTGTAACCCCAGATCAAATCCATCGCCAATGCGCAGATGGCAAAGCACATGATCTTGCCCACCAGCAGCACGGCAAAGTCGCTCATGTGAAAGATGCTGCTTTGGGGTACCCACAAATTGAGCAGGGGCGCAATAGCGCACACCACAATCAACACGGTGAGAAAAATAGCCCAGCCTTTGCGCGTCAGCAAGGGCACTGGTGTGGGGAGAGTAAATTTTTCAGCGGTCATGCTTCAGCACTCCGACCCTTCATCGCAAAAATGCCTTGCGGACGCTTTTGAATGAAGATGATGATGAATACCAAGATGGCAATTTTGGCCAGCACAGCGCCCGCCCAGCCTTCAAGAAACTTATTCAATATGCCCAGGCCCATGGCCGCATACACCGTGCCCGCTAGTTGCCCTACCCCGCCCAGCACCACCACCATGAAAGAGTCCACGATGTAACTCTGCCCCAGGTCTGGCCCCACGTTACCAATTTGGCTAAGCGCGCAGCCTGCTAAGCCTGCAATACCTGAACCAAGTGCAAATGCATAGGTGTCAATGCGCGCAGTGTTGACCCCCATACATGCTGCTATCGGGCGGTTTTGCGTGACACCACGTACAAACAAACCTAAGCGTGTTTTACTGATCAGCACAGCCACCCCTGCCAGCACCAACACAGCAAATACGACTATCAAAATACGGTTGTAAGGCAATGACAAATTAGGCAACACTGATACGCTGCCGCTCATCCACGAAGGGTTTTCAACACCTACGTTTTGTGCACCAAAAATGCTGCGCACTAGCTGCATCAACATCAGGCTGATGCCCCAAGTGGCCAGCAAAGTTTCTAAAGGTCGGCCATATAAAAATCGAATTACGCTGCGCTCTAGCGCCGCGCCCACCAGAGCAGACGCCATAAATGCTACTGGAATAGCCGCTATCAGATACCAGTCAAACATGCCGGGCAAATAGCTGCGAAACAGGCCTTGCACCACATAGGTAGCGTAAGCGCCAATCATGATCAGCTCACCGTGCGCCATGTTGATCACGCCCATCAAACCGTAAGTGATGGCTAAACCTAATGCGGCCAAAAGCAAAATGGAGCCTAGGCTTAAACCTGTGAACATAATGCCCAGCTTGTCTCCTAAGCCCAGTGTGGATTGAATGGCGCTGAGAGATGTTTGCAGCTGTGCTTTGACATCAGCCTCTGTCTCGGCTTTTAGGCGGTCGTTAAGTAATAATTGCGCAGCAGGGTCTTTACTGCCAGCCATGGCCTTTGCAGCTTCCAAGCGCTTGGCTTTGTCTGCACTGCCTAGCATGGCAGCAGCGCGGGCTAAAGTGAGTTGATCTTTAAGTGCGGGTACTGTTTCGGCAGCTAGGGCTTTGTCTAGCAGTGGCAGTTTGCCTTCGTCGGGGTCTTTCAGTAATGACTGCACGGCGGCGGCACGTAAGTTATCGTCTTTGCTGAACAGTTTAAGTGCGGCCAGCGCAGTGTCTAGCTCGCCGCGCATGCGGTTATTGTTGATGATGTCTTCTGCATTACTGGGCAACGCCACATCTGCGCCCGTAACAGGGTCGGTGGCTTTACCGTCTTTAACGATCAATACCTTATCGCCCGCTAACTTCACCTCATCATCAGCCATGGCTTGGATGAAAGCAGAGGTTTTATCGCTGCCTTTCGCTACAGCTTCATTGAGCGCTTCAATGCGTGTATCTGTCTCGCCTGTGGCAATGCCTTTGGCCTGGCTTGCGGTTAACGCGTAGGCGGTGCCAGTTAACCACAGGGCAGCTATCAACAAGAGTATTTTTTTACGCACCATCATGGAACATTTTGAATTTAGACGTGACAACGGCGTGGGGGTAAACGTGTCACCACCACGCCGTCATAGGGTTGCTGCAAGTTTAGGCTTACAGCAAATAATTTAAAAAATTACTTCTTCGCTGGCTCGTCAGGCTTCTTGTCGTTGCCTTCGATAAAGGGTGACCATGGCTTGGCTTTCACAGGGCCAGGTGTCTTCCACACCACGTTGAACTGGCCATCAGCCTTGATTTCGCCGATGAACACGCTCTTGTGCAAGTGGTGGTTTTTCTCGTCCATCTTGCTGGTAATGCCTGATGGTGCAGTGAAGGTTTGGCCAGCCATCGCTGCGATCACTTTGTCGGTATCAGTGGACTTGGCTTTTTCAACAGCTTGTTTCCACATGTTGATACCGATGTAGGTAGCTTCCATTGGGTCGTTGGTCAGCGGCTTGTCTTTATGACCAGCGATGCCTTTAGATTTAGCGTAGGCTGCCCATTTAGCAATAAATGCATCGTTGGAGGGGTTCTTGATCGACTGGAAGTAGTTCCAAGCAGCTAGGTGGCCTACCAATGGCTTGGTGTCCACGCCGCGCAGCTCTTCTTCGCC
>JANOSN010000144.1:0-1221 GCA_031415895.1 Polaromonas sp.
AAAGCGCGAGCTATCAGGCGTGAGCACCTCGTCCATCAGGGTCAACGTGCCGTCTTGGTCCAAGCCAAATTCAAACTTGGTGTCCGCAATGATGATGCCTTTGGTCAGCGCAAACTCAGCAGCGGCTTTGTAGATGGCAAGACTAGTGGTTTTGATGCGGGCAGCCAAGTCTGCGCCAACGGTGTCTGCCATTTGTTGGTACGAAATATTTTCATCATGCTCCCCCATTTGGGCCTTGGCTGCAGGGGTGAAGATAGGCTCGGGCAATTTGGCAGCATTCACCAAGCCTGCTGGCAGCGGCACGCCGCACACCGAATGGCTTTGCTGGTATTCAGCCCAACCGCTGCCGGCCAAATAACCGCGCACTACGGCTTCAATCGGCAAAGGTTTAAGGCGTTTAACCAGCATGGCACGGTCTTTAACCTGGGGTTTTTCAGCCTCGGTCACCACGCTCTCGGGTGTATCTCCAGTTAAGTGGTTAGGGCAAAGATGGCCTAATTTGTTAAACCAAAACAGCGCCATTTGCGTGAGCAGCGCCCCCTTGCCAGGAATCGGCTCGCCCATGATGACGTCAAAAGCGCTGAGCCTGTCGCTGGCGATCATCAAAATACGGTCGGTGCCCACGGCGTAGTTGACACGCACTTTACCGCGTGCCAGCAGGGGGAGCGAGGTGATGGTGGAGGTGTGCAAAGAAGCGGGTGTTGTGGTCACAGAAATATCTCGGGCAGTGGGCGCGTGCGGTTAGTTTCGCTGGTTTTTTGATTATCGCAGCTTGGGGCTTTGGTCGATGTTCTTTGTCTGTTGTTCGTTGTACTAGAACGCGGCCTGCTGCGCCGTAGGGCTATCGCCACCCGAACCACGGGCCCTGCGGGCAAGCATCTGCGGTACGCACTCCGGGGGAAATTTAGGAACTCGCGCAAGCGCTCAGACAGCCTAAATTTCTGATCCCCTGCGTTTGCGTTCCTCGAGCCCGAAGTTCGAATCGGTGGCGACAGCCCTACGGCACAGCAGGCCGCTTGTAGTGGGTTGAAGATTAGCCGCAAAAACCGCACTTTGATTGAAGCCGCAACACTCGATGCGCTACGTGTCTTCGCGGTCGTATGACCACGGCAACCGGGGTCAGATCAAAATTCAGGAAGATCAATCTCCGAAGCGTGCAACTCAAGCACGAAATTTTGCTCTGACCACGCTTGCATCTACCCGGAGCACGTGCCTTAAAAC
>JANOSN010000145.1:0-1216 GCA_031415895.1 Polaromonas sp.
GCGAGATTCAGCCGATGCTCTGCGGCTCTGCATTCAAAAACAAGGGCGTACAAGCCATGTTGGACGCGGTTATCGAATACATGCCAAGCCCGGTGGACATTCCACCTGTGCCTTGCATGGACGAAGATGAAAAGCCTACCACCCGCAAAGCTGATGACTCTGAGAAGTTCTCTGCTTTGGCATTCAAGCTGATGACTGACCCATTTGTGGGCCAGCTGACGTTTGTGCGCGTGTACTCTGGTGTGCTCAAGTCTGGCGACAGCGTTTACAACCCGATCAAGGGCAAAAAAGAGCGTATCGGCCGTATCGTGCAAATGCACGCCAACGCCCGCGAGCCCGTGGACGAAATCCGCGCTGGCGACATCGCTGCTTGTATCGGTTTGAAGGACATCATCACGGGTGAGACCCTGTGTGATCCAGACCACATCGTGACCTTGGAAAAGATGGTCTTCCCTGAGCCTGTGATTGCACAGGCCGTGGAACCTAAAACCAAGGCTGACCAAAAGAAAATGGGCATTGCCCTGAACCGCTTGGCACAAGAAGACCCGTCGTTTCGCGTGCGTACCGACGAAGAATCTGGCCAGACCATCATCGCTGGTATGGGCGAGCTGCACCTAGAAATTATTGTCGACCGCATGAAGCGCGAATTCGGCGTGGAAGCCAATGTGGGCAAGCCGCAAGTGTCGTACCGCGAAACCATCCGTAAAACGGTGGAAGATGCAGAAGGCAAGTTTGTGCGCCAGTCCGGTGGTAAAGGCCAGTACGGCCACGTTGTACTCAAGATTGAGCCTAACGAGCCAGGCAAAGGCAACGTGTTTATCGACGCTATCAAAGGCGGTGTGGTTCCACGCGAATACATCCCTGCGGTAGAAAAAGGCATCATGGAAGCCGTCACTCTAGGCGTGTTGACTAACTATCCTGTGGTCGACGTCAAGGTCACGCTGCACTTCGGCTCCTACCACGATGTGGACTCCAACGAACTCGCGTTCAAGATGGCTGCCATCTTCGGCTTCAAAGAAGGCTGCCGCAAGGCCAGCCCGGTGATTTTGGAGCCCATGATGTCGGTTGAAGTGGAGACCCCAGAAGACTACGCCGGTAACGTGATGGGCGATTTGTCCAGCCGTCGCGGCATGGTGCAAGGGATGGAAGACATGGTTGGTGGCGGCTAAGCCATCAAGGCCGAAGTGCCGTTGTCTGAAATGTTTGGCTACTCCAC
>JANOSN010000146.1:0-1421 GCA_031415895.1 Polaromonas sp.
GGCATTCCACAGGAAGTTGGCAGCGCCTAGCACTTCTGGTGCATAAACGACAAGGCCTACACATGGCCCACATGCCACAAGCGACGTTCGATACTCGTGCTGTTTAGCCATTCGCTCAGCTTCACGATAAATTCCTACAGCCGTGTCAGCCACATGCGTTGCCGCATAAGAAATAAACGCATTTGAAGCACCATCGCTGCAACTACCGCCATTGATCCGCGCTGAAATGCAGCCAGCTAACATCTGTCCAGGCAATTCGTCGCCTCCGAAGCTGCGCACTACGCTAGAAGCTGCGCCTCTACCGCAACTGCCCCCGTTGGCTGCCGACACGATGCAGCCTCTTGCCGCGGTTTCAAACAAGCCGTTTGAACCGGGAATGAGGCTGTTGACTAAGCCTGCAACCCCTGCGCTTCTGTAGCCTTGGTAGGCGTTGTACGCCATCGTGCAGTAGCCTGCGCAAAAGGTAACGTCAGCAATGGCCAATACAGCGCGAACAACGACTTCTCTGACCAGTGTTCTAAAGAATGACCTAAAACTCCAATACCCACTCGGATCGGTCAAATTCAGCGGGTTGTTCATCACATACGCATAGCGGTTGTAGCTTTGCAGCATGTCGGGCGCTTGAATGTACGGGTCAGCGCTCATGAAGCGGCCTATCAGGGGGTCATACACCCGCCCGTTCATGTGGATGATGCCCATCTCGTCCAGGTGTTCGTGGGCGGCGCAAGCCACAGTCAGTGGTCAGGCCTTGGATAGCGTCGCTGGCGTCGACCAGGCCGTTGACGTTGCGCCGCTTGCCCCAGGGGTCAAGCTACACAAAGATGGGCCATGCGCTCAATGACCATCTTCTCTTGGCCTATTACTTCGTTGGTCACCGCGATGGTGGAGCCTTGGTGGTCATGGTGAAAGTAGCGCAGGCTGCTGGCTAGGTTGTTGCCTACGGCGGCGTTGCCTGCGTTTGAAGCTGCTGCCAGCCTGCCACTCGGCTTACCTTCATGGCAAAGACGATGCTTTTGCACGGGCCGTAGGTCTGGTTGGCATAGGGCACGCGCCGCAGCAGATCGCGTCCAAGTACTCAAAACCAGCAGAACATCAAACTAAGCCGTAAAAAGCGACATTTACCAACAAAATATGCCGGTAGTCCTGGTATTAATTGATCAGACAGCTATATAAATAATAGCACTACGATTTACGAACGTGCTGCCATTTACCCGCAAACTCTACTGCCACCCGGTATGTACCCTGCTGCACTTTTAAAGTGGTTTCGATATCAGTGCCATAGCCGCCACCCATGGCAAAGGCGAGCGGGATGCGCCGCTGCCAGCACCAGTCAATGACGCGCCTGTCGCGCGCTTCTAGGCCGTCGTAGGTCAGCTTTAAGCGCCCTAGCCTGTCGCCCTCATGTGGGTCGGCTCCCGCCA
>JANOSN010000147.1:0-1110 GCA_031415895.1 Polaromonas sp.
CGAGACGCCGTGCATTGTGGAGAGCAAGAGTTTTAAGCTGTACCTCAACAGTTTTAACAACACGCGGTTTAACAGCATCGACGAGGTGCGTGAGCGTATAGCCATTGATGTAGGCCGTGCAGCGTGGCAACCCGCAGAAGGTAAGGATGCGCGTGTAGGTGTCAAACTGATACCTTCCGAGCTATTTGCATCAGAAAAAGTCATTGAGCTAGACGGCGTGCAGCTCGACCGCCTCGACCTAGTCTGCCACCACTACACCCCCACACCCACGCTGCTAACCGCCGCCAACCATGAGAAACCCGTCAGCGAAACCTTAGTCAGCCACCTGCTAAAAAGCAATTGCCTGGTCACCAGCCAGCCCGACTGGGGCAGTGTGCAGATCAGCTACAGCGGCTCACAAATTGACCAAGCCGGTTTACTGCAATACATCGTGAGTTTTCGCAACCACAATGAATTTCATGAGCAGTGCGTAGAACGTATTTACACCGACATCATGGCCCGCTGCCAGCCCACCAAGCTGGCCGTGTACGCACGCTACACACGCCGTGGCGGCCTAGACATCAACCCCTGGCGCACCAGCCACCCGCAGGCCGCACCTGCGAATGTGCGGTCAGCGCGGCAATAAATCTGTAGATGTTAAAACTACGCTGAAAAGCACATTTTATTAATGAAATGTGCTTGTAGTCCAAGTATTTACTGCTCAAGCAGCTATTGAATTCATAGTAGGCAGATTAATTTTATTTCAAATCACCCACTAGCGAGGTCAGCGTTTCAGCCTTGATCTCGGCGTGCGCTGGGTAGTTGGTATGGTCGCAACCCATCTTGCATGCACCACCTGCTTTGAGCGCGGCCACCATGGCGGGGGTGAATTCAAAGCGTACAAAATGCACGGCAGAAGTCTTCTCGTCGTTTTCGCGGTCTAGGTCTTCGTCGGCAATCGCATACACGCGCTGGCAGCCCTCGGCCTGCACCCAGACGCGGTGTTCGATGCCCTTCATCTGCCCGAGCATGCGCGTGCGTTCGGCGACGTCGGTATATTCGATCAGCATCGTCGACTTGAAGTTGCCGCCGTAGTCGCGCAACAACTCGCCCGCCGACCACACCGCCAGC
>JANOSN010000148.1:0-2385 GCA_031415895.1 Polaromonas sp.
CGCAGCAGACAATGAAATGCTGGTGTGCGGCATGTCGCTGGGCTATGCGGACGAGGGCGCTTTGGTCAACACCTTTGCTACCTCGCGGGTGGGTGTGCAAGACTTTACGACGTGGCTAGATTAAATTGCGGGCAAAAAAATGCCAGCAAAAGCTGGCATAAATTAAATCAAGCAACTACTAAAAACGCATACCGAAACTTGTGAAGTTATTGATGTAATTACTCAAATACTTATCGAGGTCATTACTGGGTGAGGTCATTACTGGGAAAGCGTGCTGGGCCGCGAGGCCAAGCCATCGGGCAACAAGCCCTGAAAACTGATGTTTAAGCGGCGCACGTGGGCTGCGGCGGCTACTTCGCCTTGGGTAGCTGCCACGGTAGACATCCAGTCACTGCGCAGGTACCACAGCGCCTCTAAATCTGGCGCGTATTGAATGCGCCTGCGCACTACAGGGCGCAGCGCTGCACCCGCTTCGCCCAATATGTCGAGCATGGACTCACGGATCTGCTCCGTTCGGTCATGCAGCTCGTCTTCATTGGGAATGGGCTGCAAGCCCATCATGCCCCAAACACTTGAAATGGTTGTCTTTACCCACCGCATAGCTGGCCTTGCCTTTGTGTCGAATACATGCCTCTACGATAGAGCTAGCGATCATTAAGTGCAAGAAAAATACGTAAAAAATGGCAATTAGTTCACAATTAACAACATATAAATCAATGACTTAGTAAGCAATTGTGATGCAAACTGTGAACATTGATGCAAAGTTTACATTATTCTTACGGGTTACTACCAAGCGTCAGAGCTCTTGCATAATGAGCCCATAAAACTAGGAGGCACACCATGCGGTGGATTAAAAAAATAGTTTGGATTTTGGCTACTTTGCTATTGCTGGCCGTTGCGGTGGGCGCAGTGTATGTGTGGCGCAGTTTTCCGGTGCTGTCTGGGCAGCAACAGCTGCAGGGCTTGCAAGCGCCAGTGCGCCTGCAGCGTGATGCATCAGATGTCACCCATATCTTTGCCACCACTCAGCGCGATGCAGCGTTTGCCATGGGCTACACCCACGCGCAAGAGCGTAGCTGGCAGCTTGAATTTAACCGCCGCTTAATGCACGGTGAGCTTAGCGAAATTTTGGGCAGCGCTACGCTAGAAACAGACAAACTCATGCGCACGCTGGGCATCATGCAGGCCGCTAAAAACCAGCTTAGAGTGATGCCGCCAGACATGCGCGAAGTGCTAAACGCTTATGCAGCGGGCATTAACCAGTTTCATGCCAGCAGCAGCCAAGCATTGCCGCCAGAGTTTCATATTTTGCGCACCAAGCCAGGCCAGTGGGCGGCAGAGGACAGCCTGGGCTGGGGCATCATGATGGCGCTAGATTTAGGGGGCAACTGGGGCAATGAATTTGCCAGACTGTCTGCAGCGCAAAAGCTGCCGACTGAACGCTTGTGGCAACTATTCCCGGCCTATCCAGGTGAGCAACCCGCCACTAAAGTGGACCTGTCTAAGTTGTATGCCAGCTTAGGTATCTACAGCACCACCACAACAACAGCCACCGCTGGTGCAACCACTACAGCTGCCGGGCTTGCACTGACCAATGTGGCCGCTGTGGCCGCCGTGGCGCAAGCGCCTTGGGTAGACGAGCTTATCAATGTCGACGGCAAAGGCAGCAACAACTGGGTGGTGGCAGGCAGCCACACCACCAGCGGCAAGCCTTTGCTAGCCAATGACCCCCACCTGGGTTTAGGCGCCCCTGCTATTTGGTATTTTGCGCGCATTCAAGTTAAAGGGCAGGGCGCAGCAGCCCCTGAATCTGATGTGATTGGGGCTACTTTGCCCGGCATGCCCTCGGTAATTTTGGGCCGCACGGCCAAGCTGGCTTGGGGCTTTACCAACACAGCGCCAGACGTGCAAGACCTGTACATTGAACAGATCAATCCGGCCAACCCTGAGCAATACAAAACACCCACAGGTTGGGCTAGTTTTACCAATACCCCTGGAATTATCAAAGTCAAAGGCCAAGCTGATGTGGCCTACACCGCGCGCAGCACCCGCCACGGCCCAGTGATCAGCGATGCCCAAGCATCGCATGGTCAATTGTTAGACTTGAAAAAGCATGTATTGGCCCTGCGCTGGAGCGCACTAGACGAAGACAACCGCACCGTGCAAGCTGGCATGAAAGCACAAAAAGCCCAATCAGTCCCCGAGTTGTTTGCCGCCTACGCAGACTACCATTAGCCCATGCAAAACGTGGTAGCCGCTGACACCAGCGGGCAGGTGGCCTACAAAGCCGTGGGTAGGGTGCCTGTGCGCAGCCCTGCTAACGATATCAAAGGCGTAGCACCCGCCCCAGGCTGGGACGCTAAATACGATTGGGTAGGGTGGTTG
>JANOSN010000149.1:0-10107 GCA_031415895.1 Polaromonas sp.
GTGGCCGATGTCGTCAAGCTAGACCCGAACAACCGCCGCCTTGTTGCCCAAGGGCTAAAAAGGCTTAAAGCCCAAGCATTTCCTGCTGGAATAGCTAGTCTTTTTATAGCAGCAGGACGCACGCGTGAGCTGGCCAGCACCTTTGACTTTGGCTTTGCACTGGGCCCGCGCATTAACGCTGCGGGCCGCCTAGACGATATGAGCTTGGGCATTGAATGCCTGCTGACCGACGACCCTACCCGCGCTGACGAGCTGGCCAAGCTGCTAGACGGCATTAACCGCCAGCGCCGCGACATTGAAGCAGGCATGCGCGAGCAAGCAGAACTTGCCGCTGAGACGATGTTTGACGAAAGCGAAGAACCCCCCAGCGCTGTGGCCATATTCGATCCAGATTTTCATGAAGGCGTGGTGGGCATTGTGGCCTCGCGCATCAAAGACAAGTTGCACCGCCCTACTTTCGTATTTGCTCCCAGCGGGGCCGAGGGGCAAGAGCATTTGCTCAAAGGATCGGGCCGCTCCATTGCAGGCTTTCATTTGCGCGACGCGTTGGATTTCATAGCCAAGCAGCACCCCGGCGTGCTGCTGCGCTTTGGCGGCCACGCCATGGCGGCGGGCTGCACGATTGAAGAAGAAAACTTTGACACGTTCGAGGCGGCGCTGCAAGAGGTGGCTGCAAAATGGATAGACAAGGCAACTTTGCTGAGAAGGCTAGAGACCGATGGACCGCTACCTGCAGAATACCGCCGCACCGACATAGCTGACACGTTAAACCAAACCGTGTGGGGCCAGGGCTTTGCAGCGCCAGTGTTTTGCGAGGAGATAGAGGTGGTGTCGCAGCGGCTGGTGGGCGAGAAGCACTTATCGCTCAAGCTCAAACACCAAGGCCAGCCGGTAGACGGCATTTGGTTTGGCCACACAGCGCCGTTGCCTGCTAAGGTGAAGATGGCGTTTAGGTTAGAGGCTGATGAGTGGCGAGGTGTGCGACGGGTGAAGTTTTATGTGGAAGGGGTGGAAGGGTTTTAAGCTTCTGCACTTTGTCTTTTTACCGGGGTCCGAGATGCGGCCCACCATTTCAATATGACCACTACCTGGCGCGCATGTACATGGCAAGTTTTTTTCAGCGATATATCCCGCCGCCCGTCCAAGGTAAACGAGGACACCATGCACTGCCAAAGGGCAAGTTAAACACTAACCTAGTACACTACAAATTCGATAGCTAAAGAAACAATGAATACTTGGACTACAGCCCACTTTATACATACCTTCGCACAATCGACTCAGCCACACACACCGTCTTATCGCTGCCCTCACGTTCAACGGTCACCTCCCACACCATCTGCACAGCCCCAGCCGGTTCAATGGGCGTACTGCTAAGTAACTTCAAATGCCCACGCAAACGGCTGCCCACTGGCACTGGCGATATAAAGCGCACTTTGTTCAAACCGTAATTCACCCCCATGCGCGATTGCTTCACGTCCAAGCATTCATCAAAAAACTTCGGAATCAACGACAAGGTTAAAAACCCATGCGCAATGGTGCTGCCAAACGGCCCCGCTTGGGCACGCACAGGGTCAGTGTGGATCCACTGTTGATCGCCGGTAGCGTCGGCAAACTGCTGTATTTGAGCTTGGGTAATCGTGGTCCAGCCGCTGGTGGCCACCACTTGGCCAGTCAACGCGGCCAGTTGGTCTAGTGTGTCAAAGGTTTTCATAGCACGTATTGTGCCGTGGGTTGCGCTGCGCGCCTTGTCAGCGCGGAGACATTCAGCGGTCTGAAACGCGCAACTCTACGCTGCTAGCCACTTACACAGCGTGCGCCACTGCTCTAAGTCTTTTTCCACCCGGCTGGGAGCTACATCAAACACAGTCAGCCCACGCGCGGCCAAGTGAATATAGTTTTGCGTATCGCGCAGCATGCCCAGCACGGGCAGGCCCAAGCCATCGACAAAGCCTTGTAATTTGTCAGCTGACAGGGTGCGCGCATCGACCCGCATGCCCACCAAGCCTACTTGCACCTTGCCCGCCTTACGGTGCTCGGCCAACTGGTCTAAAAACTGGCGTGTGGCAAAAATATCAAATACGCTGGGCTGCAACGGCACCAACACTTTGTCAGCCAGCTTCATCACCTCGTTAAAGCGTTTGCCGTGTAGGCCGCCAGGGGTATCTAGCACCACGTGTGTAGTGCCTTTGGGCGGCTTGACGATCTCGTCAGCCCCAACATCCCAGCCATGAATCACCCGCGCAGCTGGTGGGCGCAGGCCTAACCACAGCTTAGACGACTGCTGGCGGTCGGCGTCACCCAACATCACTTGGTGACCTTGTGAGGCCAAGTAACCCGCAATATTAGTGGCGATGGTGGATTTACCTACGCCACCTTTGGGGTTGGCAACAACGATCACAGGCATAGCAAGCTCCTAGTTTTTGTGGGATGTTGACTATAAAACACCATGTTACCCAATTTATAGGGGCAAATCTGCTTCCCGCCTAACCCATATTAGTTCTTAATGCGGTGCAACTGACAAGCTTATTAGCGTTTGAATCTACCGTCTGAACCGATGACTGACATATCCACAAAGTCTAAGCCGGTGTGATCCTCAGGATTGAAACCAATGAGTAGACCACCCACATCGAACTTTTTCATTGTCTCGAGTGCGTTTTGTAGCTTGGTGCGAGTTGGTGCGGGGCCTGCTTGGCGAAGCGCTTCTACCATCACCTTAGCAGCGACAAAACCTTCTAGCATGGCCGGGCTAAGCTCACTGGCATTCTTTTCTTTCTTCTGTAAATCTTGGGCTTCTTTTATAAATGCAAAGGTCACAGCACGCTCGCTAGGAAACACTTGCGACACCATCACACCGCGTGCATTGGCACCCATACTTTTTACAAATCCAGATGACGCATTGTTTGAGAGGGTCACAATTTGAGCGGACGAGCCTGCAGCGCGTAGCGCATTTGTTCCTAGTACAACGTTAGCGCTGGACGCAACTAAGATCACAGCTTGGGCATTTGAAGCCACCACTGCGGGACCCACTTTAGTGAAATCGGGTTTCGCACGATCAATTTTTTCATTGAGCACCGCCTTAAGCCCTGAAGTCTCCAACCCTCTAATAACACCTGCAGCACCGTCCGCGCCAAAGCTGTCGTCTGTTTGGATCATGGCAATTCTCTTGACGCCCAAAGAATTAAGGTGGATAACCACCCTCTCAGCCTCGCGCTGGTAAGTAGAGCGAACGTTAAAAATATGCTTCTTGACTGGTGTGTGCAACACCATAGCGCCCGTAGACGGAGCGATCAAGGGAACACTATTTTTATCCAATATTTCAATTACAGCTTCGGTTTGGGGCGTTCCTCGCGTCAAGAACACAGCCAATACATTTTTCTCTTCTATTAAAATGCGCGCGTTTTCTTTGGCCAATTTAGGGTCAAACTTATCATCTAAGCTGATCAATTCAATTTGCTGGCCATTAACCCCGCCACGCTTGTTGATTGCATTGAAATAAAGTTTAGCGCCATCTGTAGTTTCCTTAACACCATCAGCTACAGCGCCTGTGAACCCCGCAGTTTGTCCGATTTTGATCTGCGCATGTGCAGCAACTGCAGAACTGATGATCAACGCTGTTGTTATTTTTACTAGTAATTTCATAAATGTTTGCCTTTTGTATTGAATTTTTTTATCTACCAGCAAAGTACGGTAAAGCGAATTACCGCATTTGACCCACCAAGTTTTTCGCGCTGGCAGGCAAAGCCACAAACCCAGCCTGAGTAACCTGCGTATCGCCCGAAGCCACGGCTTTTTTGAGAAAAGCAACTGGACTGACGCCGCCTTTGCGGTTGCCAGACAATAGTGCATAAGCTACCGCTGCCATTGGGTAGCTGCCAGCGCCAGTAGTGGCATCTAGGTCTGCAGCAAGGTTGTCGGCAGACCATTTGGCTTGAGCCATCGCTTCATTGATCGAAGCTTGGTTAGGTGCCACAAAAACATCAGCCGCGTTGCGCAGTTCAGCGATACCCAAGCCTGCACGTTGCGCCGAGCCTAAGTTGTCATAACCAATTGAACCGGATGTCGCTTTAACAGCATCCACCATCGCTGCACCACCACGCACACTGCGCCCTGTACTGAGAACCAAATTGTTGCCAACGCCTACCGTGCGGCGCCATTTGGTATTGCTGCGGGCAACGTATGATGAAAACACATAGGATTGGCCTGAACCATCGCTACGCCAGATGGGTGTGATAGCGCGGGACGGTAGCGGCAAACCAGGATTGATGCCAGCAATCTGGTTGTTATTCCAAGTGGTGATGCTTCCGGTGAAAATGTCGGCCAAAATATTGCCCGTCAGCTTGAGAGGTTTGCCATTGAGTTCAGGCAAATTCACTATGATGACCACTGCAGCACCCGCCAAAGGCATTTGCCTTAAGTTGCTTTGTTTTAATGCAGCGCTAGTTAATGGCACGTCTGTAACGCCAAAATCTACCGTGCCATCAATGGCCTGCTCGATACCAGATGAAGAGCCGGTAGCTTCGTAGCGCGCACCTCCCGATGCAGCACCATGCTGCGCTGTCCAACTTGACATCAAATCGCGCACCAAGGTCGAGCCTGCGCCCGAGGTTTGTGCGAATGCGTTAGCAAAAAAAATGGTGCTCAGCAGCGCCGTTTGGGCTGCCAGCTTGCAGGCGCGGTGGGTGTTTAATTTCATCACTTGTAATCCTATATTCTCAATTTATATCGTGTATCAAGAATATTACAAATACTGACTCTAGGGCAAGCCTTTAGTCGGTAGTTTCCCTTGATCGTGACAAAAGGCCAAACGATTCACGCATGCGATACATATCCATCTGCACAACTAGCCAGCATGTAACAAGCTAGTTGTGATCGATTCGGACAGAAAGTGGGAGTTATAGAGCCATGAAGCACAAGTAGAGCGTGTACCCTGCTGTGGACTTTTAGTTTTACTTAGCGCCAGCGGCTGAAATACGAAATTTAGACTGGGGCACAATTTTCAAATCGCCGTCGAGCGAGGCAATATATTTAGCCATTTCTTTCATCTCAGCATTACTGTATTGCTTGGCAATACCGCCCATCACGCCGTTGGCGCGGCCGACTTTGGCATTATTTTCGGTTTTGTAGGCTTTCAGAGCCACAGTCAAGTAATCAGCGTGTTGGCCTGCAATTTTGGGGTAGCTGGGGTCAATTGGCTTGGCAAAATTAGCGCCGTGGCAAGAAATGCAAGCGCCTTTTGTCAACAAAGCTGCGACGGCTGCGCTAGGTTCTACTGATGCTTTGTCAGGCAACGTAGCACCTTCAACCTTGCCGTGCAGGCTGTAATAAGCGCCTAAATCAGCCATGTCTTGCTCGGTCAACGGATAAGACACTGCCCCCATGGTGGGGTGCTTGCGCTCACCTTTTTGGTAGGCCAATAGTGCATTGCTGATGTACTTAGCGCCTTGACCCGAAATCATGGGCACGCGGTAAATCTCTGGGAAGCTGGCTTGGTAGCCTTTGATGCCATGACAGCCAATACATTGGGCAGCCTTGGCTTTGCCAGCGTCTGGGTTGCCTTTTAGCTCTTGGGCAAACGAGGTAGTGGTCACAGAAGCGACAATAATAGCGAAGACCGAGGAGAGCAACTTGTTCATTTTGCGTACAGAATGTGGGTAAGCGCAGGGGTAATCAACAATAAACCTACCTGCTAGTAACCCACCATTATATCCGGCCAAGCAATAGCTATTTCTCCGTCCAGCCCTAATTCGACCCATCACTTTTTGACCTAAACACACGATATTTATGAAATTTCAAGGTTCCCAAAACTACGTAGCCACCCAAGACCTGATGCTGGCCGTGAACGCCGCCATTACCCTCAAGCGCCCATTGCTGGTTAAAGGTGAGCCTGGCACCGGCAAAACCATGCTGGCTGAAGAAGTAGCCCAAGCCCTGGGCATGCCGCTGCTGCAGTGGCACATCAAAAGCACCACCAAAGCGCAGCAGGGCTTGTACGAATACGACGCCGTGTCGCGCCTGCGCGATTCGCAGCTGTCCACAGTGGACGGCGGAGAAAAAGTGAAAGACATTAACAACTACATCGTTAAAGGCGTGCTGTGGCAGGCGTTTACAGCAGACGAGCCGATTGCGCTGCTGATTGACGAGATCGACAAGGCCGACATTGAGTTTCCTAACGACTTGCTGCGCGAGCTGGACCGCATGGAGTTTTATTGCTACGAAACCCGCGAGCTGGTGAAAGCCAAAAATCGCCCGCTGGTGTTTATCACCTCCAATAACGAAAAAGAATTGCCCGATGCGTTTTTGCGCCGCTGCTTTTTTCACTACATCAAGTTCCCTGATGCCGAGACGATGCAGCAGATTGTGGACGTGCACTTTCCGGGCTTGAAGAAAGAGCTGCTGACCGCCGCCATGAAAACTTTTTATGATGTGCGCAACCTGCCCGGCATTAAAAAGAAACCTTCCACGTCTGAGCTACTAGACTGGCTGAAACTGCTGATGGCCGAAGATATCCCGCTAGAAGCACTGCAAAACTCTGACAACAAAGTGTCGGTGCCACCCCTGGTAGGTGCACTGCTGAAAAACGAGCAAGACGTGACGCTGTTTGAAAAGCTGGTGTTTATGCAGCGCAATAACCGTTAAATAACACCCATTAAGGAATCACCATGAATAAATTACTCATGCAAGGCATCACCGATGCCATGGGCTTTGTAGGCGGCGGCTTAGCAGGTATGTTTGTAGCCCGCGCGTTTGGCCTGGATATTTTTGCGCAAGGCTACGGCGGGGCAAGTATTGGCGGCATATTGCTGTGCGGCTTAGGCGGTGGGGCAGGATTGCAGCTAGCCCGCTATGTGCGCGCAAAGGTCTATCCTGAAAAAAAGGGCGATGAGTGATGAGCGTGACTTTTGTTGCCCCTGTCACCCTGTCATTACGCGGATTGCGCTTAGAGCCTCTTGCACTCGTGCACGAGGCAGGTTTGCGCGAAGCCGCGCAAGACGGCGAGCTATGGAAGCTGCGCATCACCTCGGTACCCGAACCTGAGAATACCAAAAAATATATTGAAGACGCATTGAAGATGCGCGATGACGGCAACCGCTTTGCATTTGCTGTCGTCGACGAACCAACAGGCAAAGTGCTGGGCTCCAGCAGCTACCATGACATATTACCCACAGTCAAACGGGTAGAAATTGGCTACACCTGGTACGCCAAAAGCGTGCAACGCAGCCATGTCAATAGCACCTGCAAACTAATGCTGATGACGCATGCCTTTGAAACGCTAGACTGCGGTGTTGTCGGCTGGCGTACCGATAATTTTAACTTTGCCAGTCAAACAGCTATCGAACGCCTAGGTGCACAAAAAGACGGTATCATACGCGGCCACGCCATGCGCCGAGACGGCACCATCCGTGACACCGTGATGTACAGCATGCGCGCCGGGGAATGGGCGGAGGCGAAGGCGCAGCTTGTGTACCAGTTGGACAAGCCGCGCTAGAGGCAGCGCCCTGCTCCGGCGGGCTGAGCTTCTACAGACACCATTCCATAAAAGTATATACAATCACCGTATACAAATGGAGTTTGCAATGAATGCCCGTATTCCCGCATCTGCGCTACCAACTGAAATTCACAAAGACTCCACCGTCTTTACCAGTGGCAACAGCCAGGCTGTGCGCATCCCCAAAGAGTTCCAGCTCAAAACCAAACAGGTCAAGATCATCCAGCGCGGTAGTGAATTGGTGATCAGGCCTAAGTACAAAACCGCTGCCGAAGTGCTGGCCAATTTGCCTCCTGTCGATACGGAGAACTTGCACGAATGGGATGCTTTCGATAAAGCAATTCAAACCGTTCGCGATGAACCCGTCCAGGAGCGCGATTGGAATGCGCTGTTTGGGGACGCTGCCCCATTGTCAAAATCCCGCACTCCCAAAAAGCCAGCGCCAAGCACTGGCAAATCGCTTAAGCCAGCCACCCCCCCCCGCAAGCTAAAAGGCGCCAAGGCCCCATGATGTATTTACTGGACACCAACGCGTTCTCGGCCATCATCCAAGGTCATCCCAAAGCTCTCGGTGCCTACGCCAAACTCAACCCCGAGACGGTCAAAATGTCGGTGATCAGCCTGGGTGAAATCGCTTTTGGCCTCAGCCGCCAGCATCTTGGGGCCAAAAAGCAAGCACGCATCCGCGCACTGCTTGAAGACGTTGAAGCACTGCCCCTGGCCTTAGCGACGGCGGGCATCTATGGCTCCATCAAGGCCGATTTACTCAAGCGCGGAGAACCTATCGGCGGCAATGACTTTTGGATTGCTGCGCACGCCCTCGCACTGGGAGCGACCTTGGTCACAGCAAATTTGCGCGAGTTCAAACGCGTGCCGGGTTTGAAGCTGGAAAACTGGGTGGACGCATGAACCATTTGGTCGTTAAAACCGGCTTAGCAAGTGGACTCACCATCAACACCCCGATGTACAGCATGTGCGTGGGGGAATGGGCAGAGGTGAAGGTGCAGTTGCTGTATCAACTAAATAAGCTTCGCAATTAGCTCTTTTCGCTTTAAATATCCATAAAACAATACGACATGACGCAATTAACCGCAATAAAAAATGATTTAGGTAAAGGACTGGTTTTATTAGCCATATCTGCCTTCGTCATTTTGGCACTAGCTTATCTCCTAACATTTCGCACTTCGTATCTTTCGACGAACCCAGATTCTTGGGGGCAATTTGGTGACTACATAGGAGGCCTTTTAAACCCGTTGATATCAGGTTGCACTTTATTTGTTGCAATAAATGTTTGGAGACTACAAAAAGATGAGCTGGCCGCAACTAGGCAAACCCTTCTAGAGTCGATGGATATTGCAAAAAAGCAGGCCAACTTAATGAATGTGCAACGGATTGTGCAAACAATGTTTAGCTTAATTGAACAACTTCGCCGATCCACTAAAGAATTTTCAGCTGCTAGGCATTTCAATCTCATTAATGGATCTGAGTATTTGATCGGTTCAGAAGCTGTTGGGCATCTAATGAGCGATTTCGATAGATTTGACCCTCAATGGGGAACGTCGTCCGAATGGTTTGACCATCTTGTTGACGGGTATCAAGTCAAAAATTTCGACGCATTGGCTCTTGGTATCAAAGAATTACTTACTTTCATAACTAGGAGCTCCTCTAACGATACCTCGCGTAAAGTTTGGTTTGAAATGAGCGTTGCATTGTTAGGCGAAAAAACCTTTGCGTTAATTTATAAATGGGGACAGCGGAACGAAGATTCGGTTTTGATGTCATGCTTAGGCGATGTGCAAACTTTGCGATCTAATGTGAATATGTAAGAAAGTTAAGCGTATGCTAATCGATTTCTTTTACACCCTGCGCTCCGCCAAACTGCCCGTTTCGGTGAAGGAATATCTGACGCTGCTCGAAGCGTTGAAAGAAGGCGTAGTCGGCCCCAACAATGACGAAGGCATTGGCTACAAGGTGGACGACTTTTACTACCTCAGCCGCACCACGCTGGTGAAAGACGAGAAGCATTACGACAAGTTTGACCGGGCGTTTGCGTCGTACTTCAAGGGCGTGGAAATGGTGGCGGATTTCACTAAAGAAATTCCGCTGGACTGGTTGCGTAAAAATCTAGAGTTGCAACTGTCGCCCGAAGAGCTGGCCAAGATTGAGAAGATGGGCTGGGACGAGCTGATGGAGACGTTGAAAAAACGTTTTGAAGAGCAAAAAGAGCGGCACGAGGGTGGTAACAAATGGATTGGCACGGGCGGCACGTCGCCTTTTGGGGCGTATGGCCAAAACCCGCAAGGCATTCGCATTGGGCAAGACAAAGGGCGCAATCGCACAGCAGTAAAAGTGTGGGACCAGCGCGCCTACAAAGACTATGACGACACGCAAGAGCTGGGTACGCGCAACATCAAAATTGCACTGCGCCGCCTGCGCAAGTTTGCACGCGAAGGCGCGCATGACGAGCTGGACCTGGACGACACCATCCGCTCTACCGCCGCCAACGCAGGCTGGCTAGACATCAAAATGGTGCCCGAGCGGCATAACAACGTGAAGGTGCTGCTGCTGATGGACGTGGGCGGCACGATGGACGAACACATTGGCCGGGTAGAAGAAATGTT
>JANOSN010000150.1:0-1191 GCA_031415895.1 Polaromonas sp.
GACGACTTTGAAGGCTACTGGGCCAAGCTGTCCAAATCCAACTTGAACTGGGCCAAGCCATTTACCAAAACCCTGGACGAGAGCAATGCGCCGTTTTACAAATGGTTTGACGACGGCACATTGAACGCATCGGCCAACTGCCTAGACAAACATATTGGCACCGATGTAGAAAACAAAACCGCCATCATCTTCGAAGCGGATGACGGCGCTGTAACTAAAGTTAGCTACAAAGAGCTGCTGGCCAAAGTCAGCCAGTTTGCCAACGCTTTAAAAGCCAAGGGCATTCAAAAAGGCGACCGCGTATTGATCTACATGCCCATGACCACCGACGGCGTGGTGGCCATGCAAGCCTGCGCGCGAATTGGTGCAACCCACAGCGTGGTGTTTGGCGGCTTCAGCGCCAAGAGCCTGCAAGAGCGCATTATTGACGCAGGCGCTGTGGCGGTGATTACGTCGAACTTTCAAATGCGCGGCGGTAAAGAACTGCCCCTCAAAGCCATCGTTGACGAAGGCTTGGCGCTAGGCGGCTGCGAGAGCATTAAAACTGTATTCGTGATGCAACGTACGCAAACAGCGTGCAACATGGTGGCTGGCCGCGACATTACTTTTGCTGATGCCCTGAAAGGCCAAAGCGAGGTGTGCGCCCCCGAGATGGTAGGCGCTGAGCACCCGCTGTTTATCTTGTACACCAGCGGCTCTACCGGCAAACCCAAAGGCGTGCAACACAGCACCGCAGGCTACTTGTTGTGGGCCAAGCTGACGATGGACTGGACTTTTGACCTGCGCCCAGCGGACATCTTTTGGTGTACAGCTGACATCGGCTGGATTACTGGCCATACCTACGTAGCCTACGGCCCGCTGGCAGCTGGTGCTACACAAATCATCTTTGAAGGAATTCCTACCTTTCCGAATGCTGGACGCTTTTGGCAGATGATTGAAAAACACAAGTGCACGATTTTTTACACTGCACCTACGGCCATTCGCTCATTGATCAAAGCCGCTGAAAGTGACGAAAAAGTGCACCCGGCTCGTAGCGACTTGCGCAGTCTGCGCATATTAGGCAGCGTGGGCGAACCCATTAACCCTGAGGCGTGGATGTGGTACCACAAGCATGTGGGCGGCGAGCGTTGTCCGATTGTTGACACCTTCTGGCAGACCGAAACCGGTGGGCACATGATTACGCCGCTACCA
>JANOSN010000151.1:0-1146 GCA_031415895.1 Polaromonas sp.
GCACATCAAGGTAAGCGGTGACGCTGTACCCCCTGTTAACGCCCGTCATGCCACTGATCCCCACCACAAGAATTTGGGTGAGTGCGTAGACCATGCGCTGACGCAACTGATCCGGGCTGCCCAAAAACTTGCGCCACACCGAGTAGTCCACAAAAAACTGCGAACCCCCCGGCCGATTATCACCAGGACGCGGGTGCGTCTTGTCCATCCAATCAAAGTGACCCTGCGTGCGAGGCAGTGCAAGCTGTTCGTTGACCCAAGCGTCGGCGCTACCCAGCGTGCGGACACGCTCCAGCTCAGCGCGATTAGCGCCAAAGCCGCCCTGTGCGATCAGGCGCGCTGCTTCAGCAATAGTAAACGGGGGAGCTGGTGCAGATGCTGGCCCTGGCCCTGGCGCTGGATTAGCCCCAGGTGCTGGAGCAGCCCCCTGCGTTGGCACGGGTGCGGGAACTGGCACAGAGGCTATCGATGCAACATCGCCACCACCACCGCCGCCACAAGCGGTCAATGCAGTGATAGCTGCTGCAACACCTACCAATTCAACTGGTCGATCAAGTGGCTTGCTATTTTCGCTGTCTGTGACGCTGGCAATATTTTCTTGATCATCCATGATTTTGAACCTGTGCTAAAAATTAAAAGCATTCTATGTACCAGGTAAGTCTTAAGTGCACGCAAAAGCATGTCTGAGACGTAACACAGTGCAACTATTGTGAATGCCACATCGCTATGAAAACTACACGGAGACTTTGTTCGTAACGACTCTTAAGTGTAAGAACGCCCTAGATGCGCAGACCAATATCCAAGCCGCCGCCATCTGCAGCGCGCTAGGAGACCAACATGTTCATGCCACGCAGCTTGCCAATGGGTTGGCCCACGGTTTTTATTCGCCCTGTGTTGTCAATCGGCATCGCGCTTTTGTGCGTCCTGTTAACACCTGGCGGGGCGGCGGCGCAAGCCTCTGCCGCCGTGCTGCTTGACAAGAACAGGCAGCCCATTCCACCTGCGCCACCTGCGCCAGCTGCGCCGCCCGCACCCAGCGTCACAACCAAGCCGCATTCGCCTGCAGTGCGACAAGCACTGGCGCAAGCCGCCGCCGAATTGAAGGCCGCACGCTTTCCTTTTGCTGCTGTCAAAGTGTTTGGTGAC
>JANOSN010000152.1:0-3830 GCA_031415895.1 Polaromonas sp.
TGCTGATTTACTGCTGCACGTGGTCGACGGCGCCAATCCTAACTTTGCTGAGCAAATTGCCCAAGTGCAGCGGGTGTTGCTAGAGATCGGGGCTGACAAGGTGCCCCAAGTGCTGGTATTTAATAAGCTAGATGCTATTGAAAAATCACGGTGGCCCCTGCATTTGAGCGATATGTATGAAATTGAAGGCATCTCCCAGGCCCGCGTGTTTACCAGTGCCCGCGAGGGCACAGGATTGCCTGATCTGCGCCAGCTGTTGGCCCAGCGTGCAGGTAGCAAGGTGGCTACAGCTGAGTCTTATCAAGACGAAGCGCTACTAGACGAGCATGCATCATCCCTACAATCGAACAATGTATCTGGCTAAAATTTGGAAGCGCTGCGAGGATTAGGCACAATACAGTTTTGTGCACAATTCAACCTGTGCTACCTAATAAAAATACATATTTTTTGCGACGACTACGTAATACCTCATGAACCTTATTGTTCTACCTTCACGCCTTGCCACACTGCCAGCGGCCATTGCCCGCGGCCTGCGTGGTATGTTCAACCTCAACGATGGCAAATGGGGTCGCAGCGACGACAAACCCAGCTCGGGTGACAGCGGTGCCAGCGAGCCTGCGGGCACGCCACCTGCCGCACCTTCGCCATCAGCTGCGCCGGTATCTGCGCCTACGCCCGCACCAAGCCCTGCACCTGCAGAGCCTTCCAATGTGCGCCCCATCAACAGCGGTGGCTCCAAGGGCCCCAACCAAGGCCCGCCCGACTTAGACGAGCTGTGGCGCGACTTCAACAAAAAGCTCAATGGCCTGTTTGGTGGCAAAAAAGGTGGCTCTAACAACCCCCAGCCTGACTGGAACCGCAATAACGGCGGTGGTGGTAACGGCGGCGGGCAGGGCGGTGGTTTTCAGCCCGACATGAAGTCTGCTGGCATAGGCGCAGGCTTAATCGGTATCGTGGCCTTGCTGATTTGGTTAGGTACTGGCGTATTTATCGTCCAAGAGGGCCAGCAAGCCGTGATTACCCGTTTTGGCAAGCTCAGTGGCACAGTGGAGGCTGGTTTTAATTGGCGCCTACCGTACCCCATCGAAGCGCACGAAACCGTGGCACTGACCCAACTGCGTTCAGTAGAAATTGGTCGCAGCACAGCGGCTCAAACCACAGGTTTTAAAGACTCTTCCATGTTGACGCAAGACGAGAACATTGTGGACATCAAATTCACCATTCAATACCGTTTAAAGAGTTCAGCCGACTATCTGTTTCAAAACCGATTCCCAGACGACGCTGTCACCAAAGCTGCAGAATCTGCTATTCGCGAAGTAGTGGGCCGCAGCACGATGGATACCGTGCTGAACAAAGACCGCGAATCAATTCAGCGCGACGTTGTCAAAAGCGTGCAAGCTCAGCTTGACCGTTACAAAACGGGTATTCAAATTCAAACCGTTAACATCCAAAACGTGCAGCCGCCTGAGCCTGTGCAAGCCGCTTTTGACGATGCGCTAAAAGCTGGGCAAGACCGCGACCGCTTGAAAAACGAAGGCCAAGCCTACGCTAACGATGTGATTCCGCGCGCCAAAGGTACGGCTGCACGCCTGAAAGAAGAGGCCGACGGCTACAAATCAAATGTAGTGGCCCGCGCCGATGGTGATGCCCAACGCTTTAAGTCGGTGTATACCGAATACCAAAAAGCACCACAAGTCACCCGTGACCGCATGTACACCGACGCCATGCAACAAATCTACAGCAGCGTCACCAAAGTGATGGTGGATTCTCGCCAAGGTAATAACTTACTTTATTTGCCGCTAGACAAGCTGATGCAGCTTAGCGCTAACCCGGGTAGCGAGATTTTGACAATTCCTGCAAACGGTACTGCTGCTGCGCCCATCGCCAGTCCACCACCCGCGGTGGACACACGTGGGCGAGACGCATCACGCGCACGCGACGGCCGTTGAACTGAAGGAGCAAAATAATGAATAAACTTGGATTTGCAATAACCACCATTTTGGTAGCTTTGGCTATTTTGGCGTCCACCCTGTTTGTGGTGGACCAGCGGCAGTTTGGTGTGCTGTATTCCTTTGGTCAAATCAAGGACGTCATCACCGAGCCGGGCTTGCGTTTTAAGCTGCCCCAGCCATTTCAAAACGTCGTCTTCTTAGACCGCCGCGTGCTAACGCTAGACAGTCCAGAGACTGGCTCTATCCAAACCGCAGAAAAGAAAAACTTAGTCGTTGACTGGTTGGTTAAATGGCGCATTGCCGATGCACGCCAGTTCATCCGTAACAACCCCGGCGGCACCAACATTGCCACCGCAGAAGACCGTTTGCGCTCTGTAGTGCAAGACGCGCTGAACTCTGAAGTAACCAAGCGTACCGTCAAAGACGTGTTGTCCACTGACCGCGACAAAATCATGCAAGGCGTGCAGCAGCGTTTGATCGATGATGCAAAAACCTTCGGTATTGAAATTGTTGATGTGCGCATCAAGCGCGTAGATTTTCCTCCATCGGTAGCCGATTCGGTCTACCAGCGTATGAAGTCTGAGCGCCAGCAGGTAGCCAACGAGCTGCGCTCGACCGGTGCGGCTGAAGCCGAAAAAATCCGCGCCGACGCTGACCGCCAGCGCGACGTGCTGATTGCCGAGGCTTACCGCGATGCACAAAAAGTTAAAGGCGATGGCGACGCAAAAGCTGCCTCGCTGTACGCCGAGGCCTTTGGCCGCGACGCACAATTTGCCCAGTTTTACCGCAACTTAGACGCCTACAAAGCCAGCTTTGCTAAAAAGAGCGATGTGATGCTGCTAGACCCGTCCAGCGAGTTCTTCAAAACCATGCGCAGCGGTGGCACCGGCGCAGCAGCTGCGGTCAAAAAGTAACCATCGGCATTGGGTCAATCCTGCATGGACACCCTGCTCACCGCTTTGGCCTTAGTACTAGTGATAGAAGGGCTGCTGCCCTTCATATCACCCAGCGGCTGGCGACGCATGTTTGAGCAAATTTTCAAATTGCACGACGGCCAAATACGCTTCTACGGCGTGGCAAGCATTGCGGCAGGCCTGGTGCTGCTATGGGTGGCGCAGTAATTTAAAACTGCTTTGTTAGCACTTATGCTATAAATTTTATAGCTAAATAGTTAATGAATACTTGGACTATGGCCCTAAACAGATCACTTTAAAGCAGCCACGTCAATTTGAAAAATTAAAGGAAACGTAGTAGTCTTTACCGTCGAAATCTACAAGCGACCCTTCAGGCGCACCGTCCAGCCTCACCACCCAGCCTCACCACCGATATCAGCGCCTTATCAATGGTTCCAGACGCTAAAGCCAAGCCCACCAGAGTTCTTCGATTTGCTGGGCAAGTGTTGGGTCTGGACAAGTCACTTATCAACAATCACATCGCTAGCTGCAGTGGCCCTGACTCTTGGCCCAAAGCTAGTGATGTTGGCCAATGTCTCGTTATGATGCGCTGAAATCTGCATTGCCGACAAGGTACCGTTAGAAACAGTGGAGTGCCCATCAGACGCTAGCACCGCAGGGTGACCCAGCGCCCAACGCACAGCGCTTGTTGGACGTCTATGATCAGAAGGGTTGTGGTCATGGGGATGGATGGCCTAGGATTATCTAAAATTTGCACTCATTGCTACATTGCACGTCGGTCGGCTTGGAGCATTTAATGAATTAAAGCTTAGCGCAGTTCTGTAAATAATTGAGCGTTGACACCCCAAATTCAGTCATTTTCAAACCCCCCAATGCCTGCGCTACAATGCATGAAATTGCCTGGATTTGGGAAGTCTTCGAACCCCACCAGATGAACCCGGCGCGCACTGCGTGCCAAGCTGTC
>JANOSN010000153.1:0-1610 GCA_031415895.1 Polaromonas sp.
TCGTTCAGGCCCACGCGCGCTACCTCGGGGTCGATGAACGTAGCGGCGGGAATGATGCGGTAATCGGCCTTGAACTTTTTAAACGTACCAAACAGTGCGTTAACTGCTGCATACCAAGCTTGGTGCGCAGCAGTGTGGGTAAACTGGTAAGGGCCAGCTACATCGCCTGCAGCAAAAATATTGGGGTAAATAGTTTCTAAATACTCGTTGGTGTCGACCGTGCGTTGCGTGGGAATTCCCAAGTCTTCCAAACCGTAGCCTTTGAGGCGTGCAATGCGGCCCACGGCACAAATAACCTCGTCAAATTCAATGCGCTTTTCTGCACCCGCGTGCTCAACCACCAAAGTTTTTATGCCAGAAACGTTTTCAAATCGCAGCGCTTTGTGATTAGTCAATACTTGTACGCCATCAGCTTGGAGAGATTTTTGCGCATAGTCGGAAACTTCTTCGTCTTCCCGTATCAAAATACGCGGTGCCATTTCTACCTGCATCACTTGTGACCCTAGGCGCGCAAAGCTCTGCGCTAATTCACAGCCAATAGGGCCACCGCCTAGTACAACTAATCGTTTGGGCACGTCATCGAGCTTGGCAAACGCATCCCACAGGGTGTCACTGGTAACGTAACCCGATTGCTCAATGCCCGGAAGCGGCGGTACCACCGGGCTGGCACCGGCAGCTATGACTATGCTGCGCGTGGTTAAGGTTTTTTTAGTGCCGTCATTCAGGGCAATCTCCACCGTCCAAGGATTGATGATCTTGGCATAGCCTTCGGCCACATCAACCCCTAACCCGGTAAAACGCTCGACGCTGTCGTGTGGTGCAATGGCCGCAATGATGTCGTGCACACGTTGCATCACTGCTTTAAAGCTAAAGGTAGGCGTTGTGGCATTTAAGCCGTAGTTTTGCGCATGGCGCATTTGGTGGGCTAACTTGGCAGATTTGATGATGGCTTTACTGGGTACGCAGCCAAAGTTTAGGCAATCACCGCCCATTTTGTGGGCTTCTACCAAAGTGACTTTGGCTTTTACCGCCGCACCAATCAACGCAGTGACCAGACCACCAGCGCCCGCACCAATCACGATGATGTTACGGTCAAACGATTTGGGTTTAACGTGGTTCCAGCGGGCGTATACCTTGCGGCCTTTCACGGCATCCACTATCTTTTTAGCGATGATAGGAAAAATGCCCAGCAATATAAACGAGCCTATCAAGCCCGGCGTCAAAATGCCTTTGAGTGAGCTAATTTTGGCCAATTCAGTGCCCGCATTCACGAAAACCAAAGTGCCCAACAACATACCGACTTGACTGACCCAGTAAAAAGTCAAAGTCTTCATTTTGGTTAAACCCATCAGCAGGTTAATGACAAAGAAGGGCACTAGTGGCACTAGGCGTAGCGTAAAAAGATAAAAAGCACCTTCTTTATCGACACCCTTGTTGATCTCGGCCATGCGTTGGCCAAATTTCTTTTGCACGGTCTCGCCCATAATAAAACGCGCGGCCAAGAATGCGATGGTGGCGCCAATGCTAGATGCAAACGATACGATGATGGTACCCACTAACAAGCCAAAAATTGCACCCGCTGCGAGGGTCAATATGGCAGCGCCTGGCAG
>JANOSN010000154.1:0-1266 GCA_031415895.1 Polaromonas sp.
ATGCAACGCACATTTTTGATTATCACCATCGCACTATTTGGTGCACTTACCACAGCGGCGCTGTGGCAAACGGGTATCTTTGGCATCATCGATTGGCACGTCAAGAGCTTTGGTGGCGGCCAAGTATTTGCAGATTTAGTAATAGCCCTGACCTTGGCCATGGTGTGGATGTGGCATAACGCTCAAGCCACGGGCCGCAACATATGGCCGTGGATTGCACTCACATTAGCTACAGGCTCGTTTGGCCCATTGCTGTATTTGCTGACCGCCAAGCGCAGGCTGAAGTCTGAAGTCTGAATAAGGATGCAGTATGTCAACAAAGTTTGCATTCTGGCGGCGCTGGCTGGTCGTGGTAACGCTGTGCTTCATGGCGTTTTCACTGTGTATGGTGTTAGTTCCGCATTACACAAGACGGTTTTTTAGCTGGTTGATTTATGCCTCGCCTGAAGCTATCAACGCTTTTGGTGGCGCAGCGGTAGCTTACATCTCGCTAGTGCATGCTGTGCTGGGCGCGGTGATGTTTGGCTGGGGCGTTGCGTTGTTGTTTATCACGCTGGGGCCATTCAAACGCATGTCGTCGCAGGCATGGCAGACACTCGCCGTGTCTATGGCGGCATGGTTTATTCCTGATACTGCCTATTCCTTGTGGTCAGGATTTTGGCAAAACGGTGCTTTCAATTTAGTTTTTATCATCTTGTTTGCGATTCCGTTGGCGGCTACACACCGCCTTTGCCGCCTACAAGATCGCTAACTATGGTGGCAGCAAAGTAGATGGATATCTGATGCGCGGCCTATCTGCTAGGTCTGGCTTGATGTGTTCCGAATATGTTGCACTGCAACTTGCTTGGCATGCAAGTTGCAACTACGATGCATATGGTCTTACTACACCATAAAAAGGAGCTTCCCATGGGTCTATTCGATTGGACAGTCAAGTCCGCTGACGGAACCGTCATTGCACCCGACGAGCGGCTGCCTTGGCCGCAAACTGTGGTGATGGGTGTGCAACACGTGATTGCTATGTTTGGTGCGACCGTGCTGGCACCGATTTTGATGGGCTTTGACCCCAACATCGCTATCTTGATGAGCGGTGTGGGCACCTTACTATTTTTCTTTATCACCGGTGGCAAAGTACCCAGCTATTTGGGTTCCAGCTTTGCGTTTATCGGCGTGGTGATAGCCGCCACAGCTTACGCAGGCAAGGGCGGTAATGCCAACTTGGGTGTAGCGCTGGGCGGCATCATTGCGTGTGGCGCAGCAGTGTTCATC
>JANOSN010000155.1:0-1618 GCA_031415895.1 Polaromonas sp.
GCCCGCGCCAGCGAGACCATTTCTGACATCCAAGGCGCTTGGGTGCAAGACCAAAAGGTAGTGGTCAGCAAGGGCAAAGTGACCGAGTACCGCGTGAGCTTGAAAGTCACTTTCGTATTGGCTGGCGGGAAGAAGAAGTAAGTTCAGTTGCGTATAGCCGCGCTATAAATTACATAGCTGTCTGAGCATTAAATGCTTGGACTACAAGCTTATTTGGCAGTTCTGTAGTGATCAAGGGCACGTTGTATCAAAGCAGTTGACTGCATTGCGCTACTGTAACGCTGGCCGTAGTGGTGCCTGCTGGCACCAGACTGCACTGGGCGCCTGCAGCGGTAAATTCGGTAATGATCTTGTCGCCATTGGTGGCCGTTGCCGTTATCGAGCCTGATCTAGGCAAATAGGCGGCCACACTGCGCCAAGGTATAGCGGCAGATGATATGACCGTATAAGCCTTGCCATCGATAGTGGCGATACCTGCCATGCTTTGAACCGTAAACGGTTGATTGTTACCAAAACTGGTGGAGCGATTAATGATGATGGTCGTATTGGCTACCACCGAGCCTTGATTAAAGGTATAGGCAATATTTTTTAACGTGTAAACCCGGCGTGGGTCTGTGATGTCTACACCTAATGTGCCCTTCAATGTGCTGCTGTAGCCTAGCGCTGAAGTTGAGTAAGAGTAGTCACTGATCTCTTCGAATTGGACAGATTTGATAGCGTTGTTGTTGGGCGCAGGGTAGAGGATTTGGTCAGTTTTGTAATTGTATTGATCCGTGCCACTTAACACTAACCCTGAATCAGTGCAGTTGGAGTAAGTTATGACTGTTGACTCGCCAGCTTCGAATGTGTTGTTGTTATTGATAAGTGTGTCCACCTGCTTTTTGCTACCGCCATCCTTGCATAGCCCAACGGTTGATAGTGTAAGGGTAGGCAAATTGTTAACTTGTCCCGGCCCCGTGCTGCCTGTAGCAGGATATTTGCCAACAAATGCCAAGCGTCCCCCAGCAGAGAGTGCCCCGCTGATGGCTACTTCATCTTGTTCTTGCACATAACGCACTGTTACCTGCCGCAGTGACCACGATTGGTAGGCCAGTTCTTCTTGTGCGTTAAGCACAGCAGGGGGTGCAGGCGGCGCAGGAGGCGTGCCCGCTGGGGGAGCAGGCGCACTGCCGTCGCTGCCCCCACCACCGCCGCACGCAACTAATGCAAAAGCTGCTGTGCATGCGGCCCACTTTAAATTTCTCAAAATTTGAGGTGAGGGCGCAGGGTTATGAATTAAATTTTGCATAGCTAAGCTCTCGTGTGTAAATCTGAGGTTAAGGTAATTGCCATAAATTGCGTGCCTTAATAACTATCAGCGCCAAATAAAATCTTCTTGTGCAAAAACGTTTGAATTAGGTCCGGTTTTAAGCACGATCAGACCATTGGTGGCAGCTATGCTGCTGCTGCCGATGACGCTGCCCAAGCTTAAAGTTTCAGAAAATGTTCTGTCTAGTTTGTAGGTTTTGTTATCAGCGGGTGCCAATAGCATTTGGTAAATGGTGCCACCGCCAGCCACAATCGGGCCTGTGGTGTACGCAAAAATATTGGTAGTGAAAGCAATGTACTTGCTATCTGG
>JANOSN010000156.1:0-4813 GCA_031415895.1 Polaromonas sp.
GTAACGGTCAATGGACGTTGTGACGTTGTCGTTTGCTTTGAGCACAGGCGCAATGATGGGCAGGCCTGCACGCTCAATCAGCCGTGTTAAGCGCTGCACAAAGGCGGCATCCACCAAGCCCAGCCTCTGCGATAAACGCGCCGCCATCACCATGCCGCAGCCCACCGCCTCGCCATGCAACCAAGCGCCATAGCCCATGCCTGCTTCAATCGCATGGCCGAAGGTATGACCGAAATTCAAAATAGCACGCAAGCCCTGCTCTGTCTCATCGGCTGCCACGACGCGGGCTTTGATTTCGCAGCTGCGTTTGACAGCAGTAGCCAACAAGTTGCAGTCACCAGCTAGAAGGGCATCCATATGCTGCTCCAACCAATCCATTAGCGACATGTCAGCAATAGGGCCGTATTTGATCACCTCAGCCAAACCAGCCGATAGCTCACGCGCAGGCAAAGTAGCCAGCGTGTCAATATCACACACCACCAAAACTGGTTGGTAGAAAGCGCCAATCATGTTTTTACCCAGCGGGTGATTGATGGCTGTTTTGCCGCCCACCGACGAATCTACTTGGGCCAGCAGCGTAGTAGGCACCTGCACAAACGGCACGCCACGCATGTAGCTAGCTGCGGCAAAACCTGTCATATCGCCCACCACACCGCCGCCCAGTGCAAACAGCACGGTTTTACGATCGCAGCCGTTTTGCAATAGTGCGTCAAAAATAAGGTTGAGTGTCTGCCATGTTTTATGGGCTTCGCCATCCGGCAACACTACGGTATGGATAGCTTTATATTTGCCTACTAAAGCATTGGCCAATCGGCTTGCATACAGCGGGCCAACGGTGGTGTTGGTGACAATCAATGCAGACGATGCATTGGGCACATTAGCGTATGTTAATGGCTCAGCCAGCAAGTTACTGCCAATGTCGATAGAGTAAGAACGCTGATCCAGCGCGATAGTTAAAGATTGTTTTTGCACCCTTAGATTATCCACTGGATGCAGCATTATCTATTTTTGGAAGCCAGCCAATTCCAGCTGCATCACAATCATATTGACCAATGTGGCCACCGAAGGACGCCCAGTTTCCACCACAAAATGCGCCGTCTCCCGGTACAGCGGGTCACGCACAGCATACAAATCGCGCAGTCGCTGCAACGGGTCACCTACTTGCAGCAAAGGACGATTCCGGTCATGCCGTAATCGTTTAAAAATATCATCAGGTTGCGAGTGCAAGTACACCACTTGACCGCTGTCACGCAGCGCTTGCCTATTAGCAGCGCGTAACACTGCTCCTCCACCTGTAGACAGAACTGTGTTGAATTCAGCAGAGCCTTGCGGCCGGCTAGGAGAGGGGCATCTATTTGAGCTGAGCCCGGCCAAAGTGGACTGCTCAACATCTCGAAAACTATCTTCTCCCTCGCGCTCAAAATACTCGCGAATCGTGCAGCCTAAAGTCTTTTCAATCTCTTGGTCGGAGTCAATAAATGAAAAGCCTAAGCGTCTAGCTAACTGCCGCCCTACGGTAGATTTACCAGAGCCAGGAAGTCCAATTAAACAGATCAAGTACTAAAATTAATTAGGTTGGGCGCAGTTTTGATTAGTACCGTAAGGTGCAGTTAAGAATGACCCATTGATAACATCTGCTTGAGCAATATCAGTGATATACCGTTTAACAACAGTGCCCTGAGAGCCCTCTGCTAAAGCGGTAGCTTTGACTGCGTACGCTAACCAAGTACCTACGTTTTGCGGGTAACGAACTTTAATAAGTAGCACACCATTACTATCCGTTTTATTTCCTAGTGTATCTGAGGAGATAGTTATATCAGCCAATCTCGGCTCAAGAGTACCATTGCCGTTACTATCTTCTAGACCATCAATGTTACCGTTCCTGTTCAAGTCCTCGTTAATGCACCATGAATTACGGCCTGGGGAAACATCATTAACCTGATTGTCTTGCGGCACTACATCTACACTGCGGGTTGCACCACCAGGAAGAGTCTGTATGAAATCTGAGGGGTAATCTGCACCAAATACACCTTTACCGTATTTATAAATATCCACAGAAAAAGATACCTGAGCATTCGGCACTGGTTGGCCAGCCGAATCTGCTACAACCAAAACAAATCTCTTTAAATAAGTTAAATTTTGATCAGTTTTCTCCACCAAATTATTGTCACCCATAGTTAAAGACAACGGTTTTGCAGCAACGGTAAAGTTAGAAGTCACGCTGTTTGGGCAACTGCCTACAGCAAAATCATTCAGGTCATAACATGCGCGCACTGAAACACCGCCGTTGGGGCTAGAACGCGATCCGGCTATGTAGTCAGCCAATGTTGCACCAGTATTATCCGAAAGTACGATACTGGAACCACTAGAGATTGACTCACCCGCACCTAATACTGCTCCGCTAGAACCAGGAATAATTTCATACCGCACGCGTACGTTTTGTACTGGTGTATTGCCTGCAGTTAAAAATATCGCTCTGAGTTGGGCTCTGTTTTCTGTACCTACCGCATTGACACCAATGACGGCCGGATTAGCAGACAAAGAAGCTGAAATAATCGGGCCAACAGCAGACGGCAGTGCACCTGCACCTGTTGGGATTACTTGGAAACTTTTGTCAGAAGTTGCACCAACCCCCGCTGCAGATAATGAATACGAACCAGCAGAAGCAGGGGCTTTAAATGTGAAAACAGCTTTACCTTGTGTATTAGTAACTTTAGTTAAAGAATTAACTTCACTAAATCCAGACAAAGAAACATTTTCGCCGGATATTGCACCGTTAGCTGAGTCTAGCGCTGTCACCTCTAAAGTTACTGTAGCACCTGGTATGGGCGAACCAGGAACTAGAGTCACTTGCAGTGTAGAGCCTCCAACAGTAAATGCGGTCTCCTTTGCAACACCTCCGACTGTTACTTTCAAAGTTACAGCACGATTTGTTTTGTTAGAGCCAGTAGCTATGCTGGCCTTAAATTGACCCGCTGCATCCGTCACAAAAGGACCACCCGACAGCGATGCGCCGCCAGCTACGTCAATCAATTCGATTACACCAAGTGCACCAGTTACAGCATTTCTATTCGCAGAAACAGCTTGTACGGTTAACTGAACCGCTGTTGACGCATTATTATTTACTTGAGTCTTATCAAGGCTGACGACAACATCATTTACCGGCAATGTAACTGTGCCAGAAGTAGGGGTTGACGAGTTGGAGCCAGTAGTAGCTGTTGTCGAGCCTGCGCTACCTCCGCCGCCGCTGCATGCAAGCAGAAATGAACTCAGCAGTATTACTGATGCAAATTGGATAGTTTTATTCACTATATATTCCCTCAATTAACTATTACAACTGCTTATCAACGCACTGCAGCACGATCTGACACCATTTTAGGTGTAATGAAAACTAGCATTTCTTGTTTGTTAGAACTGCGTGACCGAGATTTAAACAGGTTGCCCAATATAGGTATGTCACCTAACAAAGGAACTCGCGTTTCGTTTTCGACTTCATTAAGCTCGAAAATGCCACCAATTACTACCGTACCGCCGTTTTCTACAAGTACCTGGGTTTTGATGTGCTTGGTGTTGATCGCAAAACCAGCAGCAGTCGATTGACCAACGCTGTCTTTGTTGACATCAAGATCCAAAATGATGTTGCCTTCTGGCGTGATTTGAGGCGTTACTTCTAATTTTAAATTAGCCTTACGGAAAGCGATAGAAGTGGCTCCACTTGCTGAAGCTACTTGGTATGGTAGTTCAGTACCCTGCTCAATCAAAGCGCGGGTCTGATCAGCGGTTACGACACGCGGGCTTGACACTACTTTGCCTTTACCGTCTGCCTCAAGCGCGCTGAGTTCTAACAACAAAAATCTGTTAGCAGCTTGGCTAAATATTGATAAACCTATGCTGGCTGGGTTAAAGCCCCCTTGACCAATTGCAGGCAGGCTAAGGAATGTGGCATCGTTTGTGTCTAGCGTACCTGCCACTGAGCCGTTGGTTCGGCCAGCACCCGCGTAGGTGCCACTGTAGTTAATACGGTTATTTCCAAACAAGCCATAACCAGCATCACCCCCGCGAACACCACGTAGGTCAGCTGCGCCCAATTTAACACCAAGGGATCTGCCAAAAGTGTCCGACGCTTCTACGATACGAGCTTCGATTAAAACTTGGCGCACTGCAATGTCTAATTTACTGATAAGAGATTGCACTTGCTCTAGCTTTGATGGAATATCAGTCACAAACAATTGATTGGTTCTAGGCTCTGCAATCACACTGCCACGGGCAGACAAAATACGTGTGCTGTTTTGACCACTGCCGCCACTGCTTTGGCCAATCTGAATTGCAATCTCAGCTGCCTTTGTGTAATTTAATTGGAAGGCTTGTGAGCGCACAGGCTCTAAATTTTGCAAAGCGGCAGCTGACTCTAGATCCTGCTTTTCTTTGGCAGCTAACTCCTCTTTTGGAGCTATCAAAAGCACATTGCCCGTCTTACGCATGCCTAAGCCTTTTGCCTGCAAAATAATATCTAAGGCTTGATCCCAAGGCACATCCTTCAACCGCAATGTCACCCCACCCGTCACTGAATCCGATGTGATCACGTTGAAATTAGTGAAGTCAGCAATAACTTGCAGCAAGGAACGAACTTCAATATTTTGAAAGTTCAAGGAAAGTTTTTCTCCGCTGTAACCGGTACCTTTGGTTAATTTACCTGGGTCAACTTTTTGTTGACGCACTTCCAGCACGAATTGATTGTCGCTTTGGTAAGCGCTGTGCTCCCAGGCACCCCGCGGCTCTACAACCATACGAACCTTGTCACCGGTCTGGAAGG